>JBIJBN010000214.1:0-3899 GCA_044345175.1 Luteolibacter sp. | reverse complement strand
CAGCCGTAAAGCGCCGTGCGCGTGATGTCGATGGGATGGTTCATGGTCACCGGGGATGTGGGGAAGGCGGTGCTTATCCCGAGGCAGGAGGAAATGCAACCCTCCTTGTGGCCATGATGGGTTGCGCGCGACGGGAGTCAGGCTAGGGTCGAGGGCGTGCGCAGCATCGATCTGAATGTCGATCTGGGTGAGGGGGGCTCGCAGGACGGGCCCCTGATCGCCCTGGCCAGCTCGGCGAACATCGCCTGTGGCGGCCATGCGGGCGATGCGGTCACGATGCGCGAGGCTGTTGCCGCATGCGTCCGCGCGCGGGTGGCGGTCGGCGCGCACCCTGGTTATGAAGACCGTGGAAATTTCGGCAGGCTCCCGCTGGATGTGGCGCCTGAAACCGCCGGAAACATGGTTGGGCGCCAGGTCGCCCGGATGGCTGAGGTCGCCGCGGAGGCAGGGCTCAGGCTGCATCACGTCAAACCGCATGGCGCGCTTTACACCCAGGCCGATCTGGATCCGGTGCTTGCCAGAGCGGTGGTCGCTGCGGTGGCGCGTGTGGCGCCGGGCTGCGGGTTCTACGTTCCGCCCGGAGGCGAGCTGGAGCTTGCCGGGCAACAGGCCGGACTGGTGGTGCGGGCGGAGGGATTTGTGGACCGGGCATACGGGGCGGACGGGCGACTGGTGCCGCGTGGCGCGGATGGGGCCGTGATTGATGACGTGGGGCAGGCGGTGGCGCAGGCCCTTGGGATTGTGCTGCATGACCGTGTGCGCACGATCACCGGCGCATGGCTGCCATTGCGGGCCGCGACCCTCTGTGTGCATGGTGATGGCGGACGCGCGGTCGAAATCCTTGCTGCGGCAAGGAAGGAACTGGCTGCTCATGGCATCGGCATCATGGCTTGAGGGCCTGCGTTCTTTTCCCTTTGCCTGCTGCGGCCGATTGGCCTACCAAGAGCGGCCGCCGCCATGAGACTTTTCCGCATCCTGACCATCAAGGAGCTCAAAGCGTTTTTCCTCACGCCGTTCGGTTGGGTGGTTCTGGCTTTCGTGACGGTGATGCAGGGTCTCTCGCTTTCCACCGCGATGAAGGGATTCCGCGACACGCCGGTGAAGGACAGCCTGGTGTATGTGACCTTCCACACGCCGCTGTTCTGGTTTTATTTCCTGTTCATTTTCCCGTTGATCACGATGCGTTTGTTCGCCGAGGAGGAACGCTCGGGCACGCTTGAAACGCTGCTGACCGCCCCGGTGCGGACGTGGCAGGTGGTGTTGTCGAAATACGTCGCGGCGATTGTGTTCTACGCGCTGCTGTGGATTCCGGCCTTGCTGCAGTTCCAGATGTTCGTGTGGCTCACCGACCTGCCACCGGCATGGACGCCGGGCGCGATGATCGGGACTTTCTCCATCATCCTGTTGATGGGATCCGCGTTCACTGCCGTCGGTTGTCTGGCCTCGGCGCTCACATCGAGCCAGATCATCGCCGGCCTGCTTACGATTGGATTGCTGGTGATCCAGTATTTCCTCGGTTTCGTCACCGTGATCTGGGGCGAGTCCTTTGCCGGGGCCGGGTTGTTCAACCACATCTCCTCGCAGAGCCACCTTCACTATTTTGCCAGCGGCCTGCTCGACACGCGGCCCGTGGTTTATTTTCTGACGGCTGCCGTGTTCGTGTTGTTCCTCACCCATCAGGTGGTGGATTACCGTCGCTGGAAAAAGTGATCCGCCCCGTGTGCCATGCCCGATCCGACGACAGAGCCTGAAATCCGAACCGCGCGTCCGATAAACCGCTGGGGCATCGGTGTGATGGCCGTGCTGCAGACCCTGTTGCTGGCGTTCATCGTGATCGTGTTGAATTACCTGTCGGTGCATTACCATGCGCGGCTGGATTTGAGCCGCACGGCGGATTACTCGCTCTCGCCCTCGTCCCTGCGCTATCTCGGCAGTGAGGCGCTGACCGGGCGCGGGACTCCGGTGAAGTGGATCGTGGCCTGCCGCCGCAGCTCGCCATTTTATGAGCGCATGCGGGCGCTGGCAGAGGAATACGCCCGCAAATCCAATGGCAGGATCCTGCTCGAGAGGGTTGATCCCATGCGGAGTCCGGAGCGCATGGCACAGGTTGCCTCGGCATACGGCATTTCCATGGTGCGTGATCTTGTCATCATTGACGCGCGCAGTGACGACAGCCCGGCGACCAGCGAGGATGCCAACCGCATCAAGTCGCTCAACCCGCATGTCCGGTTGGTGGTTGCGGACGAGATGGCGGTTTATGCCACTGCGGATGGCAAGCGCCGGATCATCGGATTCCAGGGAGAGGATGTGTTGACCGCGGCGCTGGTGGCGGCGGTCGAGGGGCGGCCTCGCAGGATGGCGCTGCTTGCTGACAAGAGCCGCCTGGAGCCGCAAGACGGGCCGTCGCCGCGCAAGACGCTGGAAGACCTGCTGCGCATGCAGAACGTCGCGATGGGTGAGCTGCGCGTCGCGGGTCTTGAGGAAGTGCCCGGGGATGTGGACGGACTGGTGTTGGCGGCACCGAGGCATGACTTTGCCGATGATGAGATCTCGATGTTGGAGCGATACTGGAACCGTCCCAAGTCCGCCCTTCTGGTGCTTGCGGATCCCGCCGGGGTGCCGCCGAAGTTGCGTGCGTTTCTCCGCGCGCGGGGTGTGACAGTGCGCGGGGACCGGGTCATCTCCCGGAATGCGGATGCGCTTGTCACCGAGGCGAGGGGTGTGTTCACGCGGGGCATCGGATTCACCCGGGATCTTGCAGGGCAGTCCACCGGATTCGGCGGGGCCAGCGCATCGCTGGAAGTGCGTGAGGGCGCGCCGGACCTGCTCAACAAGCGGATCGCGCCGATGGGGTTGATTGAGGTGGCCGGAGGCTTCTGGGGCGAGACGGAATTCGGAAAAGGCGGGGAGAGCTATGATGAAATGAAGGACCACGGGCCGCCGATGTTCCTTGCGGCCAGTGTGACGCGCGGTGCGGAGAGTGACGACCGCTTTGCCGCGGATACCTCGCGCATGGTGATCGTCTCCAACATCGACTTCCTTGATCCCGCGCATCACCGCGCGGAGAACCTGGATTTCCTCGCATCATCGGTGAACTGGCTGGTCGGCCGTGAATCGCTCGCCGGCATCGGGCCGCGCTCGCTGGCAACCTACAAGTTGCCGCTGCTGGATGCGCAGGTGTCGTTCATCAACCGCCTCAACCTGTTTTTCCTGCCCGCGTTTTTCCTCCTGGCCGGCGCTTTTGTCTGGTCGTCCCGTCGTGCATGACCCGCCATGCGATCCACCGGTTTGACATTGTTTCTGGCGCTTGCAGCGGTTTTGATTGGTGCAGCCGGTTTCTGGCAGTGGCGCGAGGGGAATTTCGACGGGCTTTTCGGGTCTCCCCCGGTTGCCATCGGGCAGCGGTTGTTCGACGGGGTTGCGCCGGAGGATGTGCGTCACATCCGGGTTTCCGTTTCGGGCGTGGAGGCGGTGTTTTCGCGGCACGGGAGCGATTGGCAGGCTGAATCCCCCTGGCGGGACCGGATGGACCCGCGCGCCGCGGCAGCCATCATCCGCTTCACGTTTGGCATGCGCGTCGAGGATCTGGCGGAAGCGCGCAAGATCGATCCGTCCGCCGCCGGTCTTGGAGACCAGGCGGTGGAGATCCGGCTTGAGGATGTGCGGCGCAGGTCCCTTGCCGGATACAGGCTTGGCGGCGTGGCGCCGTGGATGGCGGAGGTGGAGGGAGCGGATGCGCCGCTGGCCACCGTATTCGTCCGGCCTTTGGAAAAAACCCGCAAAGGCCATGTGTATCTATGCGCGGGTGACATCACACCGCTGTTCAAGGAGGGTTTGAAATTCCTGCGCGACCACCGGCCGTTTCATTTCAATCCGGCGGACCTGGCGAAGATCCGCAT
>JBIJBN010000213.1:0-3910 GCA_044345175.1 Luteolibacter sp. | reverse complement strand
GCATGGAACGTTCCGGTGCTGCTCACGATCATCAGTGCGCTGATGATCGTCAAACACCTGATGAACACCCGCTACCATTTCAAGGGCTGGCTGCTTTCCATTTTCGCGGTGCTCATCCTCGCCGGCCTGCTGGTCTCCCTCTTGCTCAAACCCGCCGCCGCGGCGGCCGCCACCACCGATCCCGCGGCGGCCTCCGGCAGACAGGTTTTCGACTCACTCGGCTGCGCGGTCTGCCACATGCAGGCCGGCGGACAGATCGCCCCGGCGCTCGACGGCCTCCATGGTTCAATCCAAATCCTCGCCGACGGCTCCAAGGTGTTGGCGGATGATGCCTACCTGCGCCGCTCCATCCTTGAGCCGCAAACCCAGATCGTCAAAGGCTACGCCCCGGCAATGCCTTCATATGCCGGCAGGATCAGCGATCCACAACTCGAGGATCTCCTCGCCTACCTGCGCTCCATCGGCACCGCGCGTTGAATGCCGTCAGGCGGTGTATGACCGCCCCAGCCCCAGTTCCGCCAGCAACTGCCGGTACATGATCGAACTGCGGTCCGCCCGGATGTGGACCTCCTCGTGCAGGTCGATCGGCAGATCCTCGGGATACTGCTGCTCGACGATCAGGCGGTCCTCTTCAAACACCTGGTGGTTGAAATCCAGCGTCGGCTGCAACGGCGCGTCCTTGTCGAAATTCCGGCAGATCGGCACAAACACCCGCGAACGGCGCGCGGACACCGGACACACCGCGTTGAGAATGTGCAGCTGGCCACACTCGGGGAAAAACACCGTCAGCCGCGCCGTGAACGGCAAATGCACCTCGAACAGGCGCCGCCACTCGAATCCCGGCGGATTCAAATGTTTCAAATGCACCGGGTAATTGCTCACCGTGCTCACGTAGTCGGCCTTGAATCCATGCGCGGTCTTTTCCACCGGATAGGCCGGCACCACCGGGTTGGTCGACTCGCCGAACGACTCGACATGGATGAACGCGAAATGACTCACATCAAGGAATCCCTCGACCTGCCGCCCGGCCGCGGCCGCAATCTCAACCGCGTCCGGCAACACCCGGATGTAATCCGGATCATCCCAACGCTCGAACTCCGGAAACGGCGCGGAGCCGTCACCCAGCGTGACCCAGACGAGCCCGTAGGCCTCGCGCACCGGATAGGTGGCAAGCGCCAGCTTTGGCGGGATCGCCGCGCCGGGGTGCGCCGGGATCATCGCGCATTTGCCGTCCGAATCATAACAAAACCCGTGATACCTGCAGCGGATCCAGTCGCCCTCCACCGTGCCCTGGCTCAACGGCGCGCCACGATGCAGGCAAAGGTCGCGCGCGGCGGTCACCCGCCCGCCACCGGTGCGATACAACACCAGCCGCTCGTCCAGAAGCCGCGCGCCGAACGGGGCATCCGCCACTTCGTGCGAAAAAGCGACCGGATACCAGAACGGCTGCAGGGCCCGCCAGTCGGATCCGGCGAACGTGCAGTCCCGCGGCAGCGGTGGCATGCAGGCGGTGTTTTCCATCGTCGTATTCATCGTGGTCGCATTGGCCATCCCGGTCCGCAAGCTCAGGCTGGTTCCAGCAATCCGGTCACCATCGGCCGGATTTCCTCCAAATCGTCCACCACCGTGAAGGCGTCCTCGACACCATGGGCCCGCAGCGGCCGGATCAACGGATCGAAGAAACGCTTGCCGGTCCTCTCGTCGAGCCGGTTGAAAATAATCACCGGCTTGCCCGCCATCAGCGGGTTGCCCTGCGCCTTGAAGATCAGCAGCGCCAACAGCTCCTGCAAGGTGCCGGCTCCTCCCGGAAAAATCACGAACGCATCCGAGTTCTCGATCATCACTTCCATGCGGGTGTAGATGTCCGGCTTCAGCCAGAAACTCGACATCCCGTCCGGCAGCCCCTCCAGCTCGATGATGTGCGGCACGTTGGAACCTCCGGTCCAGCCGCCCGCATCCACCGCGCCGCGCACTACCTCGCCCATCACCCCGGATTTCCCGGCTCCGGAAACACAACCGAGGCGGTTCTCCGCGAGCATCCTGCCGAGTTTGTAACCATCACCCAGATATGCCGGGTCGCTCATGCTCGCGGAACAGAACACACACACGTTGCCGGCGTGGTCCTCCGGCAGCGGCGTTTCAAACGAGTTTCCGCGCACGGAGTCACCCTCATACTCGCGGGTGCGCCCGGCGTCGGGCAAACCCTCCGCATGCACCCGCTGCAGCATCGGCACCACCGTCTCCGGAGAGTCGGCCACCAGCAGGAAATCCCGGTGGTCCTGCTTGATCGTGCCAAGCTCGCGCAAGTGGTCCAACACCCCGAAAAACGGATCCCATGACCCGTCGTTGTTCAGGATCACCGTGGCCTTGCCTTCCAGATTCCGGTCGAGCGTCTGATAACCGACGAAAATCGACACCGCCTTGAACAGGTCCTCCAGCGTCGCCCCCGGTGTGAATACGAAGGCGTCGGACTCGATGATCTTGCGCTCGATGTTGGAAAGCGTGATCCGCTGGTCGCCGTTGGAATTGTAAATGTCCCAACCCCTCGCGTAGAGGTGGTAAAGCAGCCAGGCGCGGGTGGCGCGGGAGGGATCCTGCGCTCCGCGGACGGTTCCGGAAATACGGGCGATCGGCATGGATTCGGATGGGTGGATGGATTGGCGGTTTACACGAGGGCGAACCTCGAACAGGATGATTAAGCACCATCCGTGCCGAAACGCATCCCCGGAATTCAAAAAATCAATACCACGAACCCTGCCACCCCATGGACCCGTTCCTCCAAGCCGCCATTGATGAAGCCCGCCTCGGAGCCGCCGAGGGCGGCATCCCCATCGGAAGCGTCCTCGTACACCAGGGCCGGATCATCGGCCGGGGCCACAACCGCCGCGTCCAACAGGGCAGCCCGACCCTCCATGGCGAAATGGACGCCCTGGAAAACGCCGGTCGCCAGCCCGCAAAGATATACCGGGAGTCCGTCATTTACACCACCCTCTCGCCTTGCAGCATGTGCTCCGGAGCCATCCTGCTTTACGGCATTCCCAAGGTCGTCATCGGTGAAAACGAAACCTTTCTCGGCGAGGAGGATCTGCTCCGCTCCCGCGGTGTCGAGGTCGTGGTGGCCCGCAGCCCGGAGTGTGTCCGCCTCATGCGCGATTTCATCGCCGCCAGCCCGGGGCTCTGGAACGAGGACATCGGCGAAACCTGAAGCGGGGGCACCCGCGCCTCAACCGGCGTGCCGGGCACCCTCCGGCCGCCACTCGACCTCCGTGGCATCCTTCCACAGCTCTTCAAGCCCGTAATAGTCGCGCAGCTCCTGGTCCATCACGTGCACCATCACGTCGATGAAATCGAGCACCACCCAGCGGGAATCCGCCTTGCCCTCCGCATGCACCGGTTTCACACCGTGCTCCTCCCCCACCTTGCCCGCCACGTCGCGCAGGATTGCGCGCAACTGCGGCAATGATGTGCCGGAGCACACCACCATGAAGTCGGTCAGGTTGGAAAGCCCGCGCATGTCCCACACCCGGATCCGCTCCGCCTTGGTCTCATCCGCCGCCCTTGCACAGGCCACTGCCAGTTCTTTCCCTTGAATTGCCATGCTTTTCCCGCCGGGGGAGCGGCACCATAGGCCAAGCCAACCGGCACACCAACCCAAAATGCAAATGCCGCCGCCGGGCAACACCCGCATTACGCCAAGCCGAATGACACCGGGATGGGGCGGAAAAGGAACTCGAGCCGGTCCTTGCGCCGGAGGTCGTTGCCCCAGAAAGACGGACACCCGGATACGCCCGCAGCCCCGGATTTTCTACAAAGGGACAGACAAAAAAGCATGAAATCCGCTTGTTATTGGGGCTGGGGGTGTCAGGGTTGGGGGCATGAGGCGTGCGCGATGGCTGGCTCCGTGGAAGGA
>JBIJBN010000212.1:0-3915 GCA_044345175.1 Luteolibacter sp. | reverse complement strand
CAATCACCAGATCCACCGGCCCGATCTCCCGCGGTGAACGGAAAACCGCCGGTTGTTTCCATTCGAAATCACCATGCACGCTCTCCACCTTCAGTCCGCTCCCGGACAGGGCCTCGAATCCCGAACGCGCAAGAAACCGCAGGTCATGGCCGGCCGCCGCGAGCCGCCCGCCGTAATACAGCCCGATCGCGCCGCATCCTGCCACCGCGATGCTGGGGCCGTCCTGATTCACGAATCCAATCGACCATCGCCACGCCTTGTTTGCAAGCCCGTGCGTCCCGGATGTCCCCTCATGAATGGGCAGCGGTCTTGGGATTGACCGTCCGCCATCACGGGACTAGGAGAAATCCAACACGACATGATGGATCCCACCACCACGGCATACGGCACATGGAGCGGAGGCCGCTTCATGCACTTCGGCGAAACCCTCGGCGAGGACCGCTACATCGGATGCATCCAGACCGCCTACGAGGCGGGCATCCGCACCTTCGTCACGTCCGATGTCTATGGCAACGGCAAGGCGGATGAGTTGTTAGGCCGGGCACTCAAGGGCATCGACCGCTCGAGCTACTGCCTGGTGGGCATGATCGGGCATGATTTTTACGAGGGCCAGCGGCAGGGTTCGCGCGGCTATCCACGGTTCACGGATCCGGAGTTGCGCGGGCCGGAAGGATACGCCGGCTTCGTGCGCACGGCGGCATCCCGGGAGCTGGAGCGCTGCGGCAGCGATCATTTCGACCTGCTCATGCTGCACAATCCGGACGAGCTCGGATACACCAGCGAGGCGGTCTGGAACGCACTCAAGGGCGCCAGGGACGAGGGACTCACCAGGCTGCTGGGCATCGCTCCCGGGCCTGCCAACGGCTTCTCGCTCGATCTCATCGGCGCCTTCGAGCGCTTCGGTGGCCTGATCGATTGGGCGATGCTCATTCTCAATCCACTCGAACCCTGGCCGGTGGGACTCACCCTGCCGGCTTGTGAACGGCACGGCGTGAAAGTCATGACCCGCGTGGTGGATCACGGCGGAGTGTTTCATGGCGACCTCGGCCTGCCCGGCCATGAGTTCAAGCCCGGCGACCACCGGACCTACCGGCCCGAGGGGTGGGTCCAACACGGCATGGACAAGGCCGCCCGCATGCTCCCCATCGCCCAAAGGCACGGGCTGGGGCTGCTGCAGTTCGCTTCGGTCTGGAACCTCAGCCATCCGGCGGTGGAGAGCGTGGTCCCGACCTTCATTCAGGAGGCCGGTGATGGCGCGCGGCCGATCGAGGAGAAAATCCGCGAGTTCGCCGCGCTGCCCGATGTGCGCCTCAGCGCGGAGGAGGTGGAGGAAGTGCGCAGGATTGGCGACAACACCGGCTGCATGATGCTCAAGGGCGCAAGCAAGCGCCATGCGACCAGCGAAAGGCCGGACGAGTGGCCGATGCGCGCCGACCTGCTGGAGCTGGCCGCAAGATACGGCTTGGGCGGGGATTGGTGAGTCACTGGTGACTCGTGCCACGCAATACCCGCCAGGCGCGCCATCCTCACCAATCCGTGCGCTCCTCGCGCCGGATGAACCGCTCCGCCTCCGGGTGGCTGGGCGAGCGCATGTTGGGTCCGTCCCATTCCATTCGCACACCCTCGCCAAGCCGCAGTGCGATGCAACCCAGCAGGATGACCTCGGTGAGCATTCCACCCACCTCGAATGTCGAGTAGGCGGGCTTGCCGGTGCGGATCATCTCGATCCATTCGACATAATGCCCGGGTGAGCGGGGGATGGTCTGTGCCACCGCCTTGACGGCCTCGTGCTGCCTGCCCTGGATGAAACCTTCCTCACCTTCAAGCTGGATGAAAAACATCGCGCCGTAATCATCCGGCGAGAAGAGCCTGCCTTTGTCGCCGATGACCAGACAGCCGCTTGAGGGAAGTTTTCCTCGCAGCTTGATCACATCCTTGACGATGTCCGGATAGGGGCGCAACGGCGCGCTTGCGGCGTCGGGGCTGCCGTCATACCACCAGAACCTTACCGGCGGCAGACCATCCCTGCCGGGAAACTCGAAGCGGATGCGCGAGGTGAGGGGATAGGTCTCGGAAAAAATGCGCGAGGCCATCTCACACTCGATCACGGATGGATACCCGAGATTGAGGGCGCGGAAAGGCATGTTCAACGAGTGGCAGGCCATGTCGCCCAAGGCACCCGCTCCAAAGTCGGTCCACCCGCGCCAGTTGAACGGATGATAGGCCTTGTCCAGATAGGGGCGCTGCTTCACCGGCCCCAGCCACAAATTCCAGTCCAGTTCCGCGGGCACCGGATCTGAACCTTCCGGGCGCCCGGTTCCCTGCGGCCAGATCGGCCGGTCCGACCAGATGTGCAGCTCGCTCACCTTGCCGATCACGCCGGCCCGGATCACTTCGATCGCATGGCGCAGGCCGTCGAGGGCGCTTCCCTGGTTGCCCATCTGCGTGGCGAGGTTCCCCTCGCTGGCGATACGGCGCAACTCGCGCGCTTCGAAAACCGTCTGCGTGAGCGGTTTCTGGCAATACACGTGCTTGCCCATCCGCATCGCCATCGTGGCGGCAATGCCGTGCAGATGGTCCGGCGTGGAGATGGTCACCGCGTCGATTTGCCGGTCCATCACCGCAAGCATCTCGCGGAAATCAGCGAAGCCTGCGGCTTCCGGGAAATTGGCGGCGGTGATTCCCAGCCGTCTGGAATCCACGTCGCACAATGCCACGATGTGCCCGCCGGCAGCGGCGGTCTGCCTGACGTCGGACATCCCTTTTCCTCCCACACCGATGCAGCCGACGTGGATGCGGCTGTTCAGGTTGCGGCCTCGCACAATCGCCGGCGCGCCGAGAATAATGCCTCCAGCCCCCATGCCGGTGGTTTTCAGGAAATGACGGCGTGCGAGGGCGGCCATGGCAGACTTCAGCTCCAGGCCGGAAGGTTTCCGTGGAAACGGTCGTTGGCAATCCGAATCCATCCCTCTCCGGCCTATGGATCAGGTTGCCTCCGCTCATCATGGAGAGTCGGGGCGGCCAGATTCGAACTGACGACTTCCTGCTCCCAAAGCAGGCGCTCTACCAGGCTGAGCTACGCCCCGTGACGGGAGCGCCGAAACTCGTGGAATCATCCGGCGAAAGCAAGGATTTCTTCGGAGTGCGCCGCCTTTTGGGAGGCGGCCCGGTGCCATCGGTCCGGCCGATGCGGCGCAGGCTGCCAGGAGACATGCCGAAGGTCTTGCGGAAAACACGGTGGAACTGGGAGAGCGATTGGAACCCGGATTCACCGGAGATCTCGGTGATGCTCCTGCCGCTCCGGAGCAACAAGCCACGCGCGTGCTCCAGCCTCACCTGCGTGACATACTCGCGGAAAGTCAGCCCCGTGGCATGGTGGAACATGCGCGAAAGATGCCCGTCCGACATCCCGCAATGCCGCGCCACGCGGGCCATCGGGATTTCCTCACACAGGGCATGAGCCCGGATGAACCCGCAGGCCTTGGCGACCGCCGCCGGCATCCTTGCTTCCGGATCGGCGAGCCGGTCGGTGATCTTCAGGGCAAGTTGTCTCGCCGCCAGATGCGCGATGCGCCGCAAGGCATCCAACGCCCCGCTGTCACGCACAGGCACGGCATCCATGAGCGCGTCGAGTTCGGCATCGCTGATCCCGATTCCGGCCTTGCGCAGCAAGTGGCGGGTCTTCTGGCGGGCGGGAAGGTCCGGCTGCTGCTCCGCCACCCCGTGGAACAGGAAAAAACCCGCCGTGATCCCGCTGACGCGCATGGGCACCACCACTTCCACCAGGCCGGCGTCGCATGCCGCGCTCGCGGGTTGATGATCCACCGCCGCGGCGAACAGCCCGTGCCGAAGGCGCGCACACATGGCCCTGCCCGCCGGATCCGCAGCCATGGCCGCACACAACCCGGAACCTGC
>JBIJBN010000210.1:0-3949 GCA_044345175.1 Luteolibacter sp. | reverse complement strand
TGCCGAAAAAATCCGCCGCCCACTGGGCGCAACTCTGCCACACGCTCGACGAGCTCACGCCCGGCGGCACCTATGCCACACCCAGCGGGATGATCTTCTCCATCCTCGAGGGCGTTTACGACGACCACCTGCGCGCGAGCTACGACAATGCCGACTCGCGCCGGGCCGACATCGAGCAACTCTCGCAATACGCCGGCAATTTCACCGACATTCAGGAATTCCTCCAGCAGCTCTCGCTGATGGGATCCGCTGATGGCGAGCCGGGTGGCGACCGCTCCGGACCCGATGAGGAGAAGACCACCCTCTCGTCCATCCATCAGGCGAAAGGGTTGGAATGGAAAGTGGTGTTTCTCATCTGGCTTGTGGACGGGCAGTTCCCCAACGGCCGCATCCTCGAGGCGGATGATCCTGAGATGCTGGAGGAGGAGCGCCGGTTGTTCTATGTGGCCCTCACCCGGGCCAAGGACGCGCTCTACCTGACCTATCCGATGATGAACCCGAAGTCCTACAGCGGCGACATCATCTGCCGCCCCTCGCGCTTCATCGACGACTTCCCGGCGGAGCTTGTCGAGGAATGGGACGTCGATGGCGAAAGCCTCTGGTCCGCGGAGGATCCGTTCTGAAAACCGCTTCAGCGGATACATCCAGATGCGGCCGGTGGCCCGGCGGCGGCTTTCAAGGAAAACAATCCACGGCCATGGCGCCTATCCCGCGTTTCACTCTCTTACTCGGGTTCAATGATGCCGGGGGTGGCGGTGATTTCCGGGATTTTCTTCACGACCGGATTGTTGCGCAGCAATCGGGAGGTCTCGCGAAGGATGTCGAGCGCCTCGGGCTGGATCACACCCCTGCCATCAGGACCCACATTGAGCAGCAGGTTGCCGCCCTTGCCGTTGATGTCGCGCAGTTTTTCATAAACCGTGTCGGCGCTCTTCCATTCCCGATCCTGGCTTTTGTAGCCCCAGGATTTGTTCATCGTATAGCAGGCCTCCCAGTGTTTGAGATATTCGCCTGCGAAGTGTTTCTGCTCCTGCGTCACGTAGTCGAGTTCGAACGCCTCGCGCTTGGCCACCCGGTTGTTCACAATGACCGCGGGATCCTCCCGTCGGATCGTGTTGTAAAGGCGGATGCCGTCCTCCATCGTCCACCAGTCCACCCAGTCGCCATCGAACCACAGGAGTGCCGGCCGGTATCTGCGGATCAGTTCGATCACCTGGTTGGTCTGATAGTCCAGGTATTCCTGCTTGCGGCCGTCTTCCATCAGGGTCTGGCCCCAGCGTGACATCGGTTTGGCACCCTTCATGCTGGGTTTTTGCGCGGGGTGGTTCCAATCAATGATGCTGTAATACAGACCGAAGCGGATGCCGTGCCTGTCACAGGCCTTGCGCAGCTCGTCCAGGATGTCACGGCCCTTGAATGGCGTGGCGGCAACGTCGAATTCCGTGAACCGGCTGTCCCACAGGCAGAACCCCTCGTGGTGCTTGGAGGTGATCACCAGATACGTCATGCCGGCCTCCTTGGCCGTGCGGACGATGAACTCGGCATCGAAATCCACCGGATTGAAGTCACGGATGATCCATGCGTATTCATCGCGCGGAATGTTGGCCGTCGCCTGCAGCCACTCCGCATACCAATCGACCGGCGCTCCTTTCCATTGCCCGCCGGGCAGGGAATAGGCGCCGAAGTGGATGAACATGCCGTATTGCGCCTCCGCAAACCATTTCATGCGGTTGTTGTATCCTTCGGGGGATTCGCCGGACAGTGATTCGGCATCCGCGGCCATGCTGGCGAGAAGGACTGCGAGGGTGATGTTTTTGAGAAATGTCATGGTTCGGGTTTCGGATGGGGATTCGCGGCGTGGTGGAATCTGATGGATCGGCCCCGCGCCGCACAAGACAACACCGCAGGGCCGCCCATTTTTATCGTGAATCCGATCCGAATGGCAGGAGATACCGAAGCCTGCGGCGGGGGGGCATCGGACGCGCGAGGCCGCGTGTTCCTGCCATTGGGAAATCGCCAGGGCGTGGCGGCCCGCCGCGCCGTGGATGATCACGGGGTGCGTCTCGTGTTTTTGTGTTCTTTTGAACACATTTAGATTGACCCGGGCATCATCCGCGTGCACCGCTGGTGGTGTGTCGAAGCCGCTCACCGCGTTGTTTGTTGACTGCGATTCCTACTTCGCGTCGGTCGAGCAGCATTTGGATCCTTCGTTGCGGGGGAGGCCGGTGGCGGTGGCGCCGGTGATGGCGGAGAGTTCCTGCTGCATTGCCGCTTCCTACGAGGCCAAGGCCTTCGGGGTGAAAACCGGCACGCCGGTCCGTGAAGCGCGCATTTTGTGTCCGGAGATTGTCATCGTCGAATCCAAGCCATCGGAATACATCCGGCACCATCACCGGATTGTCGAGGCGGTGGAAGACTGCATCCACGTCGAGGCCGTGTTGAGCATCGATGAAATGTGGGCCTGGCTGCCGTGCAACCTGCGTGAAACCGCCACCGTGGAGGCCATTGGCCGGCGCATCAAGGAGACCGTGGCACGCGAGGTTTCGCCAGTGATCAAGGTGAGCATCGGCGCCGGGCCGAACCGCTATCTGGCCAAGACGGCGAGCAAGATGAGGAAGCCCGACGGATTGTTCATCATCCGGCACGGGGATCTGCCGCAGGTGCTGCATCCGCTCAAGTTGCGCGATCTCAATGGCATCGCCCGCAGCATGGAGACGCGGCTGCACGCCGCGGGCATCCACACGGTGGCCGGGCTGTGTGCGGCGGGCAAGCCGCTGTTGCGCCGCGTGTGGGGCGGAGTGACTGGCGAGCGGTTGTGGCACCTGCTGCGCGGTGATGAGATTCCTGATCTGGTGTCGGCCCGCAAGAGCATCGGCCACAGCCATGTGCTGCCGCCGGACCAACGCCAACCTGAAAAGGCATGGCCGGTTCTTTGCAAGCTGCTGCACAAGGCCTGCGAGCGGCTGCGCTCGCACGGGCTGCTTGCCGGATCGCTCGCGATGCGGCTTGCGTTTCTGCGCGGTGGTTCATGGGCGGCCGAGGTCCGCACGGATGAGACCGACTCCACCCTGATGTGGATGCGCCTGCTGGACCGTTTGTGGCGCGACCGGCCGGAGCCCCGCCGCGGGTTGTTGCAGGTCGGCGTGGTGCTCACCCGGTTGTGCGGGCGGGCGGATCACACGCCGTCGTTGTTCCAGACGGTGGCGGACACCGTGGCCCCGTTCAACGTGGACAAGCAGCGGCGTCTGGACGAGGCCATCGACCGGCTGCGCGCCCGCTACGGCCGCAAGGTGGTTTACTTCGGCGGCGTGCAGGACAGCCGGGAGGAGGCGCCAATGCGCATCAGCTTCACCCACATTCCGGATTTGGAAGTCGAGCAGGATTGAGACGGGTGGCGCTGCGGTGGATGCGGGCACGCAGGTTGAAGCGGATCTTGTCTTTTTCTGGCGTCCGGCCAGTATCGGGCGCGTCCGGCGCCGGAATGGTTCCTTTTTCATGAGACTCCTTGTTCAAAACGCCCGCATCGCATCGGAAGATTCGCCCGAGCTGCATGAGGCGGATGTGTTGCTTGAGGACGGCCGCATCCGGCGGGTTGGCAGGCAGCTGGCGGTGGACGGGGGTGTCCGTGTGATCGACGCGCGCCGCCGTATCCTGATGCCCGGCATGTTCGACGCCCATGTGCATTTCCGCGAACCGGGTCATGAGAACAAGGAGTGCATCGCCAGCGGCTCCGAGGCGGCGATCAACGGTGGCGTCACCGGTGTGGTGATGATGCCGAACACCAGCCCCGCCATCGATTGTGCGCAGATCGTCCACCAGGTGTTGGAAAGCGCGCGCCGCACTTCACGGATTCCGGTGCATACCTCCGGCTGCGTCACCAAGGGACGGCAGGGCAGGGAGCTTGCGGGCATCGACGGCATGCGCGCGCTGGGCGTGAAGATGCTCACCG
>JBIJBN010000209.1:0-3977 GCA_044345175.1 Luteolibacter sp. | reverse complement strand
TTTTCGGTCCCAAGCCCTCCAGATCGAACAATTCAAACAGGCCGGGAGGGAATCCGGCGCGCAGGTCCTGGTGGAACCGGAGGCTGCCCGTGGCCGCCAGCTCGTGGAGTTTTCCGCGAAGTGCCTCGCCGATGCCCTTGATGCCGTCCAGTTCGTTTTGCTCGGCGAGCCGGACGATGTCGCCGTCGTGGCTTCTCACGGCATCCGCCCCGTGGCGGTAGGCGCGCACCTTGAAGGGATTCTCGTCCTTGAGTTCCAGCAGCAAGGCGGTTTCCTCGAGCACTTCCGCCATCTCCTCGCGTGTCATGCGGGCAGGTTCGTGCCGCGTGCGGGGCAGGTCAAGCCGGGGTGCATTCCCGGGACCGCGGCGTCATTCCCATGAGCGGTTGCGCAGGGCCTCGGCGGCCGCTCTTGCCTCCGCCTCCTTTTTGCTTTTCCCCCTGCCGGTGGCCAAGACCTTGTCCTGCCACGAAACCTCCGCCTGGAACACGCGCCGGTGGTCGGGGCCGCTCTCGCCGATGATCCTGTATGAAGGTGCCAGCGGATGGATGGCCTGGAGGCATTCCTGCAGCTCGCCCTTGGGGTTTTTCTCCTCGGGGCTGGAAATCATTCCGCCGATCTCCGCCTGGAACAACCTGAGCACCAGCTCGCGCGCCTTCTCCGGTCCTGAATCGAGATACACTGCGCCGATGAGCGCCTCGAAGGCATCGGCCAGGGTGGACACGCGGCGGCGGCCGCCCGAGGCCTCCTCGCCCTTGCCTAACAGGACGTAATCACCGAGCTGGATGGCGGTGGCGAAGCGCGCAAGGGCCCTGCGTGAGACCACGCGCGAGCGGAGTTTGGTGAGCCGGCCCTCAGTGAAATCCGGAAACATCCGGAAAAGCTCCTCGGTGACGATCAACTGGATCACCGCATCACCCAGGAACTCCATGCGCTGGTTGTCGAAATGCGGCTTCTGTGACTCGTAGGCCAGGCTGGGATGGGTGAGCGCCTCTGCCAACAAGAGCGAGTTGCGGAATTTGTATTGGATCCGGCTTTCCAGCGGCTGCATCTGTCGGGTTGCTTGGTGGCCTGCCTCCCGTCCGGACCTCACATGACCACCCGACGGGAGAGATGGGGTGGACGACGGGACTCGAACCCGCGACAACCGGAATCACAATCCGGGGCTCTACCAACTGAGCTACGACCACCGTTGAATTGGCGGGCGGAAGCGTTAAACGATGGCGGGGGTTTTTGCAAAGGGAAAAATCCACATTGGCGGCCGATGCATGGCCGGCGAAGCGGATGGGTTCCGGGTTGGATTGCGCGGTGCCGCGTGCGTGTGGGTGCCGTGTGTTTCCGGGCTTGGCACGGGCTTGTGGCGAGGCATTCTGTCTGCCGCCCGATCCGATGCGCCCCATTCTCCGTCTTTTGATATGGCCGCTGGCCGCCGTGCTGCTTTGTCAGTGCGGGGTTCCCGCTCCGCCAACGTGCCGCCGGCTGCCGGTGGCCTCCCGCGGTGCGGCCGCATCGTTGCTCGAAGAGGCCCGCGCCAGCTGGGCGGTGCTTGCCGATGGTAGGCGGCGCGATGACTGGCCGTTGGCGCGCAAGAGATACAATCATGCCGTCGCGCGGCTGTTCGACCGGCTTCGCTGTGGAGCGGACGATTGGCAGGTCCGCTCGACGGCCATGGGCACACGGATCGCCGCGGCCGGGCCGGTGCATGCCGACATCGGCAAGCTTGACGCGTTGTTTCCGGCATCACAGGTGGACGCCCGGGTTGTCCGGTCCCGCAAGACCGCCGACGGGGTGGGCGTGCCGCTGGTGGGATGGATCAAGACCGCGCCGGTGGGCCGGCGGCGCGACAGGTTCCTGCTGCCCAACGGGCTGCCCTACAACATCAGCGCGATGCTGGCCTTTGATGGCAAGGGCCCGCCCGAGTGGCGGTTCATCAAGCGATGGAATCATGACGAGGTGCGGATCGGCGGCGCCAGCCATCCGCTTGCGGCCGACTGGACGGCTCCCAACGCGTTTTTCTGGAGGATGTGCGAGCTGGACAACCTGAAGCTCCAGAACGTGCTCGTGCCCGACCGCTTCATCGAGGAGTCCGGAGTGTATTTCATCACTCCGTATGATCCGGAGAAGATTCCGTTGGTTTTCGTTCACGGGCTTGTTTCCAGTCCGGACGCGTTCAAGAACATGATCAACGAGCTCATTCCCGAGCCGTGGTTCCGCGAGCGTTATCAGATCTGGCTTTACAATTACCCCACGGGCAATCCCTGGATTTACAGCAGCATGAGGTTCCGTGAACTCATGCGGGAGGCCTGTGGCCACGCCCGCGCGCGCGGGCACGACCGCAACCTGAACCGCATGGTGGTGGTCGCCCATTCGATGGGAGGCCTGCTCACCCGTTCCAGCGTCACTGACCCCGGGAACGGGTTTTATGACACGCATTTCAAGGTGCCGCTGGATGACACCCCGTTCACCCGTGAGACGCGCGGGTTCATCAGGGACGTGGTGCTTTACGAGCCACTTGAAGAGCCCGAGCGGGTGGTCTTCCTTGCCGTGCCCCACCGTGGCAGTCCGCTGGCCAATGCCGGTCCCGCGTTGTGGATATCCAAATTCATCCGCCTGCCGAAAATCCTCACCGTGGAGTTGCTGGACAACACGCTCGAGGGTGTGGGCGATGTGCTTCGTGGCGGGGATCCTTCACAAAGGATGCCCACCTCCATCAACAGCCTCTCGCCATCGAATCCGGCCACGCGCGCCCTCGACCGGCTCGGCCTGCCGCGCGACATCACCTTTCACTCGGTGATCGGCGACCGTGGCAGGGGCGACACTCCCGCAAGCAGCGACGGCGTGGTGCCATACTGGTCCTCGCATGTCTCGCCGGTCGCCTCCGAGAAAATCGTCCCCAGCAACCATGGCGTGCCCGACTGTCCGCAGGCCGCCCTTGAGTTGAAGCGCATTCTCAGGCTTCACCTTGGCGGCCGCTGACGCGCCGGTTGCCGCGGATCTCGAACTTCAGGAATCCCATCATCATGTCACCCGAACAACAACTTGCCCACCTCACCGCCGGAGCCGCCAGGATTCATTCCGAAAAGGAACTTTTGGAAAAACTCCGTCTGGGCAGGCCGTTGCGCGTGAAGCTTGGAGTGGACCCCACCGCGCCGGACATCCACTTCGGACATACCGTCGCGCTGGAAAAACTGCGGCAGTTCCAGTTGCTCGGCCATCAGGCCGTGCTGCTGATCGGCGACTTCACCGCCACCATCGGCGATCCCTCGGGCCGCTCCGCCACACGCCCGCCGCTGAGCCGCGCGGAAGTGCTGGCCAATGCCGCCACCTACACCGACCAGGCGTTCAAGATCCTCGACAAGTCGAAGACCGAGATTGTGCACAACGGCGACTGGTTCCGGAAAATGACCTACGGGGAGATCCTCAGGCTCAACTCACGAGTCACGCTGCAGCAGATGCTCCAGCGCGAGGATTTCAGAAACCGGATCGAGGCGGGGAGGGAAGTGCGGCTTCACGAACTGCAATACCCCGTCATGCAGGGATGGGACTCGGTGGAAATCCGCGCCGATGTCGAACTCGGCGGCACCGACCAGTTGTTCAACATTCTTGTCGGCCGCGACCTGCAGAAGGAAGAGGGCCAGCCGCAGCAGGTGGTCATGGTGCTGCCGCTGCTCGAGGGGCTCGACGGCGTCCGCAAGATGTCCAAGTCCTACGGCAACTACATCGGTGTCTCCGATCCGCCGCAGGAGATGTTCGGCAAGCTCATGAGTGTGTCCGACGAACTGATGGACCGCTACTACCAACTCCTGTTAGGCGAAGTCCGTGATCCGTCCGGACATCCGATGGATGCCAAGAAGGCGCTCGCGGAGAGACTCACCGCCCGCTATCATGGAGCGGAGGCCGCCGCCGCCGCCCGTGCCGGATGGGACATGCGTTTCTCCAAAAAAGACCTTGCCGCCACGGAGTTGCCGGAGATTGCG
>JBIJBN010000023.1:0-13116 GCA_044345175.1 Luteolibacter sp. | reverse complement strand
CCCCTTTTTTTGCAAGTAATCGCTTGCACGCAAGAAAAAATTCCGATGGCCTGTGGGGTGTTCATGTCCGCCGTCACTGATGCATGCCGCATGGTTTCATCCTTCGGGATTGTGATTGTGGTGTCCTGCGCGCCGATGGGGCCGGATCACGAGGTTCCGGCGATGGAGTTGCCGGCGTCGTTTTCGCAAGGTGGGGTGAAGTGGAAGCGGCAATCCCCCGCAGCGCAGCCGCAGCCGCGGGCGTGGTGGCGGATGTTCGGGGAGCCGGAGTTGGACTCGCTTGTGGGCCGGTCGCTGGATGCCAATCAGGAAATCGCCGCGGCGGCCGCGCGGCTGAAGCAGGCGCGCGAGTTGAGCCAGGTGGCGCGCGCCCGTTATTTTCCCGCGGTGGACATGGGTTCCGGGGCGGAGCGTTCGAAGTTCCGCTTCCGCGGTCCCGGCGGTGGATCCACCACATTGGAAAGCTACACCGTGCCGGTGGATTTCCGGTATGAGATCGATGTGTGGGGGAAAATCCGCCGCCAGGTGGAGTCGGCCACCGCATCCGAGCAGGCGGCCGCCGAGACGCTCAACGCGCTGCGCCTGAGCGTGGCGGGGGAGGTGGCGCAGGTCTATTGGGCGCTGCGTGCCGTGGATGCCGACCGCGAGGTGCTGGCGCGCACGCTTGAGATCCGCGGCAAGGCCCGTGACCTGCTGGCGATGCGCCGCGATGCGGGTGCCATCAGCGGGCTCGATCTCGCCCGGGCCGAGACCGAGCTGGCCACCGCGGAGGCCGACCGCATCCGGCTGGATCAGACGCGCGCCGAACTGGTCAATGCGCTTGCCGTTCTAACAGGATCAGCCGGCGGTCCGGCGCTTGCGCCGAAAACCCTGTTGCCCGCGCCGCCGGCGTTTCCCGTTTCGGTGCCGTCCGGGCTGCTCCGCCAGCGTCCGGACATCCGCGCCGCCGAGCGCAACGTGGCCGCGGCCAACGCGGAGATCGGAGTGGCCACCGCCACGTTTTTCCCGGTGGTGGCGATCAACGCCTCCTCCGGGTTCGACGCCTCGGACGCGGCCGCTTTGTTCGACGCGTCATCGCTGGTCTGGTCGATTGGCGCCAGTGCGATGACGCCGCTGACGAGCCAGAAGCTGTTGCGGGCGCAGCGCCGCGCGACCATTGCGGCGCATGAGGCCGCCAGTGCGGATTACCGCCAGACGGTGCTTGAATCGCTGCGGGAGGTGGAAAACGCGCTGCAGGCCGCGGTGATTCTCGAGCGGCGGCAGGCGGCGCAGGATCAGGCGCTGGCCGCCGCGCGCAAGACCTCCGGGCTCTCGGTGAGACGTTTCAAGCAGGGGCTTGTAAGCTTCCTGGATGTGGTGGAGGCCGAGCGCACGCGCCTGGATGCCGAGCGTGCGGCCAACGCCATCCGCGGCGAGCGGCTGGCTGTTTCCGTTTCGCTGGCCAAGGCGGTCGGCGGCGAGTGGTAGTAAATGAACCATAACTCACAGCATTCATGAGATTGATATGTCTGACATCCACGCTGCTGGCGCTCGTTTCCTGCGGCGGGAAAAAATCCGCAGGTCCTGCCGGCGCGCCCGGTCCGATGGACCGCGAGCAACCCGTGGAGGTGATGGAGATCATCACGATGACCCTCAATGAAACCACGGGCCTTGTCGGCAGCATCGCCGCCAACGAGAGCGCGGAACTCCGGCCGGAAATCCCCGGCGTGATCACATCCATCGACTTTGAGGAGGGAGCCGTGGTGAAACGGGGCGATCCGCTTGTCAGGCTCGACACCCGCGAGATCGAGGCGCAACTCGCCGAGACCCGCGCCAGCTTCGAGCTGGCGGGCCGCAATCTGGCGCGCAACCAGGCGCTGCTGGAGGATGATGCGGTGTCCCGGCTTGAGGTGGATGCCGCCATTGCGGAGCACGCCCGCCTCAAGGCCGCCATCGACCTGCTGGAGGTGCGGCTTGCCAAATCGACGATCACCGCGCCCTTCGACGGAGTCGCCGGCGCCCGTTCGCTTTCGGTGGGCGATTACGCAACCGCGCAGTCGGTCATCACCACCGTCGATGATCTCAGCCGGCTGAAGGTGGAGATGCGGGCGCCGGAGCGCTATCTGCCGAACCTGAAACCCGGCGGTACCTTCACGCTGCGCGCGGCCGCCCCGGGTCCGGACGTGGAGGTGGCCGGTGGGATTTACTTTGTTTCGCCGCGCATCGACGAGAGCACGCGCTCCACCCTGGTGAAAGGATATGTCAAGAACCCGCCGCCCCATCTCAAGCCCGGCATGTTCGCCAACATCACGCTGGTGCTGCGCACCGTGGAGGACGCGCTGGCCGTTCCGGAAACCGCGATCCTCGGCACACCGCGCGGCACGGTGCTGGTGATGCCCAAGGAGCGCGACGGCGCCACCATCGCCGAGTTTGTTCCGGTGCAAACCGGCATCCGGGTGCCCGGCCATGTGCAGGTCACCGCTGTCGGGCCGCCGCTCAAGGCGGGCGACCGCATCGTCTCCGCCGGTGTCGGCGGACTGATCCTTTTCCCGGGGATGAAGCTCAAGCCGGTCGAGCCGGTCGTCACGCCGGGGAAACCGAAGGACACCGACCGCGAGCTGTGATGCCGCCCGCGCATTCCCGCCGCCACATGCGACATCCATGATCATTTCAGACACATCGATCAAGCGCCCGGTGCTCACGCTTGTGGGCGCGCTGCTGGTGGTGTTGGTGGGCCTGCTTTCCTTCGCGCGGCTGCCGGTGCGCGAATATCCGGACACCGACGTGCCCACGGTTTCGGTGACCACCATTTACCGCGGCGCCTCGGCAGAGGTTGTCGAGAGCCGCGTCACCGAGACGCTCGAGGAACAGCTTTCCGCGATTGATGGCATCCGCGTGATGAAATCCTCATCGCGCGAGGAGGCCTCCAACATCACCATCGAGTTCGTGCTCGACCGCGATCCGGACGAGGCCGCCAACGACGTGCGCGACCGCGTGAGCCGCGCGCGCGGGCGGCTGCCCGATGAGGTGGAAGAGCCGATCATCGCGAAGGAGGAGGCCGACGCGCAGCCGGTGTTGTGGCTCACCTTCACCTCCGACCGCTTTTCCCGCACCGGGCTCACCGATCTGGTGGACCGCGTCGCCAAGCAACGGATCCAGACGGTGCCGGGCGTGGGCACGATTTTCATCGGCGGCGAGCGCCGCTACGCGATGCGCCTGTGGCTGGATCCCGACAAGCTCGCCTCGTTCCAACTCACCGCCGCGGATGTGGAGGAGGCCCTGCGCGCGCAGAATGTGGACGTGCCCGGCGGCCGCATCGAATCCTTCGCTCGCGAGTTCACTGTGCGCACCCGCGGCGAGCTGGCGGACGCCGCGGCCTTTGCGGAGCTGATCATCGCCACCCGCGGCAACAGCCAGATCCGGCTCAAGGACATCGGCCGCGCGGAACTCGGCTCCGAGGATTACCGGACACGCACGTTCTTCAACGGCAAGCCGACCGTGGGTCTCGGCGTGGTGCGGCAGTCGAAGTCGAACCTGCTGGACGTCGCCAACGGCGTCAAGGACCTGATCCCGGTGATCAAGTCGGAGCTTCCCGAGGGCACCGACGTGCGCGTCGGATACGACAGCTCGGTTTTCGTGCAACGCGCGGTGGACGAGGTTTTCGAAACCTTCTTCATCGCCTTTGTCATCGTCATCGCGGTGATCTTCCTTTTCCTGCGCGACTGGCGCGCGGTGGCCATACCGGTGTCCGCGATCCCGATCTCGGTGATTGGCACCTTCGCGGTGATCGCAGCGCTCGGATTCTCGATCAACATCCTCACGCTTCTGGCGCTCGTGCTGGCCATCGGCCTGGTGGTGGATGATGCGATCGTCATGCTGGAAAACATCTACCGGCGCATCGAGGAGGGTGAAACGAGGATCCGCGCCTCGGTGCTCGGCGCGCGGCAGGTGGCCTTCGCGATCATCGCCTCCACACTCACACTGGCGGCGGTGTTCCTGCCGGTGGCGTTCCAGTCCGGCTCCACCGGGCGCCTGTTCTATGAGTTCGGCGTGACGCTTGCGGTTTCGGTGCTGGTGTCATCGGTGGTGTCGCTGACCGTCACGCCGATGCTTTGTTCGCTGCTGCTCAAGGGCTTCGATCCCGTGACCGGCCATGCGCCCCACGGCTGGCTCTACCGCGTCACCGAGCCCGGCTTTGAATTCGTCAACCAGGTCTTCGGCCGTGCGTTGCGCCTGTCGCTGCGCGCCTGGCCGCTGGTGATCCTGGCGGCGGCGGCCTTCGTCGCACTGGCACCCGCCGCTTACAAGGGCCTGCGCAGCGAACTCACGCCGCTGGAGGACCGCGGCAGCTTCATTTCCATTTTCAGCGGTCCGCTGGGATCGCACCCGGATTACACATTGAATTACATCAACCGCATGACGGAGATCATCAGCCGCCATCCCGAACTGGCGCGCTACTTCTCCGCCACCGCTTTCGCCCGCGGCACGCCCGGTGCGGGCAACGAGGGGCTCATCTTCTCCAGCCTCAAGCCCTGGGAAGAGCGCGACCGCTCGACCCAGGAAATCGTCAGCCAGGTCAACGCCGCATACGCCGGCGAGGTCACCGGCGGCCTGTCGTTCGCCATCATTCCGAATCCGCTGGGCGGCCGCAGCCTGAGCGAGGGTTTTGTGCTGATCCTGCAGGGCAGTGATTTCGACAGGCTGCTGGAACTCGGTGATGCGGTGCTCGGGAAAATGCGCGGCAGCGGCATTTTCGAAGGCGCGCGCGCCGAACCGAAAACCGACAAGCCGCAGCTCGATGTCAGCATCGACCGCGCGCGGGCCGCGGACCTCGGCGTGCCGGTCTCGCGCATTTCCACCACCCTTGAGACGCTGTTCGGCGGCAGGCAGGTCACGCAATACAAACAGGGGGGGCGGCAATATGACGTGATCGTGCAGATCGAGGATGCCTCGCGACTCAGTCCCGCGGATCTGGGCAAGGTGTATGTGGCATCCGACAAGGGCGGGCAGGTCCAGCTATCCAGCGTCGTCAGCCACCGCGAAACCGTCACCCCGCAGGAATACCCGCATTTCAACCGCCTGCGCTCGATCTCGATCAAGGCGCGCCTCGCCGCGGGCCACACCATCGGCGATGGCGTGGACTTCATCGATGGCACCCTGCCCGGCATCCTGCCCGAGGGCTACAGCCATGCATGGGACGGTGAGGCGCGCGAATATGTGGACAGCGCGCGCGACACATGGAAGCTGTTCGTCCTCGGCCTGTTGTTCACCTTCCTGATTCTCGCCGCGCAGTTCGAGAGCTGGATCCATCCGGTGACCATTTTCACCGGTGTGGCCCTCGCCCTTGCCGGCGGAGTGATCACGCTTTACGCCACGCGCTTTTTCGGCGAGCCGATGACCAACAACCTCTTCGCGCAGTTCGGGCTGATCCTGCTGATCGGACTCATTGCCAAGAACGGCATTCTCATCGTCGAGTTCGCCAACCAGTTGCAGCTCGAGGGCAGGGAGGCGGCGGATGCCGTGTGGGAGGCGGCCACGCTGCGGTTCCGCCCGATCCTGATGACCTCGATCTCCACCATCGGCGGCACCCTGCCGCTGGCCATCGCCTCGGGCGCCGGTTCCGAGACACGCAACCCGCTCGGCTGGGTGGTCGTCGGCGGCATGACCATCGCCACGGTGCTCACGCTGTTCGTGGTGCCGGTGTTCTATCTGCTCTTCGACTGGATGGCCCGCAAGGTGACCGGCCACTCGAGCGCGCAAGGCCTGCGCCGCGCCGCCATGGTCGAAAAAGAGGTGGAGGCCGCGCGCTGAATGCCCCGCCGGCCGGATCTGGACTTGCCTTGCGGCTTTTCCCGGGGCATTCCCGGCGGATGGAACTCCCGGCGTTGTTGCTCGACTTCGACGGCGTGCTGGTGGACACCGAGTGGGCGATCTATCAGGCATGGCGGCGCACTTTCCAGGCGCACGGCCACGAACTGCCGCTCGAGGTTTACACGCGCTGCATCGGTTCGGATTTCGCGACCTGGTCGCCGCGCGCGCACCTGGAGGACCTCACCGGCCTAGCCTTCGACTGGCATGACCTCGACACGCGCAGGCAGCGGGAAATCATGGCCGATCTCGATGGCGCGGGACCGATGCACGGGGCGGGGGAGCTGCTGGACCTGATGCCCGCCGCCGGCCTGGTCGCGGCGGTGGTCTCGAGTTCGTCGCACGCATGGGTGGACGGCTGGCTGGAAAAACTCGGCCTGCACGGCCGCTTCGCCACCACCGTGTGCCGGGGCGATGCGCCGCGCATCAAGCCGGCGCCGGATTTGTTCCTGGAGGCCGCCAGCCGCCTTGGCACCGTGCCCGGCGATTGTCTGGTGATCGAGGATTCGCTCAATGGCGTGCACGCCGCCAAAGCCGCCGGCATGCGCGTATGGGCGGTGCCCAACCGCGTCACCTCATGCTTGGACTTCTCATCGGCCGACCGGGTTTTCGGCTCGCTGGCGGAGTGCGCCGCGGAGCTGCGGCAGCGTGGTTTCTGTTAGAAAGGACGGATTGCGGTTCAGAGGCCCGGCGGGTGGCGCATCACGTGGCCCCTGGTCTGGCGTGTTTCGGGTTTCCAGCGCGGGCCGGTGCGGCCGCCCCTGCCGCCGGTGTCGAGCCGCAGTCCGGCGATGGTGATGAAGACATGGCCCTTGCGGGTGTAGATGGTGATCCAGCGCCCCTCGCCTTTTTTGCCGTATTTGAAGTAGGCGTCCGAGTGCAGTGATCCGCGCAGCAGGCCGGCCTCGCGCAACACGTAGGAAACGGCGCCGGAACAATCATAGCCGTCATCGTGATGGCGCGCATGGCCGCCACCCCATTTGTAGGGCATGCCCTGCAGGCGGTTGCCCGCGGCAAGCGCGCGCTTCACCGCCGCCGGCGCGTTGCGCGGAGCGTAGGCGATGCCGCCGCGCAGCAGCGCCGTGCGCCCGTGCTCGAATTGATAACTCACCGGCTTGCGGGCCTTGACCTGGTTCGAACAGGAAGGCGTCACACCCGCGACCACCAGCAGGATTGCAAGCCATGCGGCCGGCTTCATCATGAAAACCAGAATATCAACAGATCATGAAAAATCAAATCCATTCCACCCGGCGCCCGCTCGGGCATGTGCGGTCCGCCGAGCGGGATTTTCCGGGTTCTTTTTTCCGCCGGGCCGGGCTTTTTGCACTGGCCATGGCAAGGGCTTCCGGGGCAACATCAGGCACCACACGAACCCACAAACCAAACCTCAGGAAAACCCCCGCCATGCTCTCCGAACACCACGACATCAGTCACGAGTTTCCCGAATACCGCCGCATGATCGACACGCTCAGGGCCACTGACGCCAGTTTCGACTCGCTGGTGGCCAGGCATGATTACATCGATGATGAAATCCGCCAGCTGGAGGAAAAACAGTCGCCCATCTCCGACAGCGAGATCGAAAAAATGAAATTCGAGCGGGCCGCCCTGAAGGACCAGATCTACCACTGCTTGCGCACCGCAGCGGCCAAAGCCTGAACCCGGACTGAATCCGGCGTCGGCATCCGGTCCTCCAAACCCTCCCCGTGACGGGCGCCATGGCGCTTTTCACGGGTTTTTTTGGATCCGTATCCGGGCGGATCCAGCGCAGCGCTCTTTTGTCTGTCTTGAGTACACCGCGCTGCCAGCAGCGCCATTCGAATGTGCCCAAATAGTGGTTTTTTTCAAAAAATTTGAAGCACGGACCCCCCGCGGCGCCCTGAAAATTGCCAAAAACCACTCGAATTTTGACGCAACCCATTGATTTTCAATCAAAATAATTTTTGAAGTCGCAGTCGCACTTTCTTCTTGTCCGCTGAGTGTATTTCAGTGTATCTCTTTGTCACTGACGGGTTTGTCAGTGATTTCCGATGATTGGCAGGCACCAGCGATACAAGGGATTCAAGCCCTTCAAGATGGACCCGAAGTTCCGGGTATCCATTCCTGTGGTATGGCGGCCGGAGGCCGGGGTTCCGCTTTTCCTGCTTTTTTCCAAGGAGCACGGCATGGCGGTGGTGAAGGTGCTCAGCCAGGAAGCCTACGATGAGAAAGTCGAGCTGATCCGCGGCAGCGACAAGACTCCTGCGGAGAAGGGCAAGATGCTCGGCAAGCTGGCGATGCTGTGCCGCGAGGCGTTGCCCAACGAGCAGGGCAAGCTGCTGGTGCCCAAGGACCTGAGTGAGAAGGCCGGCATCGCGGCGGAATCCGAAGTCGTGCTCGCCGGGCGCGGCATCCATTTCGAGATCTGGAGCAAGGCGAATTTCGACACGGTGCTCGAGATCGAGACCCGGCACGAGGACGACGACGATCTCGGTGTTTTCTAACTGAAAGGATAAAACGCATCCCGCAACCCTGATGGTGATCCACCCATTCATTCCGGAGCATGGAGCGGACCGCACGGAGGCGGCCCGGCCCGGGTGCGCGCCTGCCGTCCATCCGGCATCGTTTTTTTGTGCAACGAGGGAACCCACGCCCGGGACGGCGTGGTCCGCGCCCGGGACGGCGCGGAATTCCCGCGGTGATGAGGACGTCCGCGCCGCTTCCGGCTGGTTGTCGGCGCGGCGTCCTCCGTTTTTCATGGCCACGCGCGGGATTCCCGGGACAGGAATGCTCGCGCGGTTTCAAACGATGGTCCGCGCGGCTTCCGGCTGGTTGTCCGCGCGGCCATCGGGATTTTCCCACAGCCGTCGGCATGTCGCCGCCGAGCCGCTGCGGATGGCTGCGGCACATGATGCCCCGTATCACCTGCCGGTTTTCCCTGCGGAGGTGGCGGAGTGGATGCGGCCCGGACCGGGCCAATGGATCATCGACGGCACGCTGGGTGGCGGCGGTCACAGTGAGATTTTCCTCAAGGCCGGTGCGGATGTGCTGGGCATTGACCGCGATCCGGAGGCGCTGGCGCATGCGCGCGGGAAACTGGCGGGATACGGCGGCCGGTTTTCCACCTGGGAAGGGAACTTCTCGCAGATTGCCTCAATCCCCGGGATCCACGATGGGAAGCGTGCCGACGGTTTGTTGCTGGATCTCGGGGTTTCCTCGCGCCAGTTGGATTCGGCCGTCCGCGGGTTTTCGTTCATGCGTGAGGGGCCGCTCGACATGCGCATGGGCCCCTCAAGCCCGCGCAGCGCCGCAGAGGTCGTCAACACCTGGAGCGAGGCGGATCTTGCGCGGCTGTTTTTCGAATGTGGTGAGGAACCAAGGGCCCGCCGCATCGCCGCCGCGATCGTCAAGCATCGCGCCACGGCGCCATTTGAGACCACCACCGCCCTGGCATCCTGCATCGAGGGCGCCATCGGCCGTCACGGCCGCACCCATCCGGCCACCCGCGCGTTTCAAGCCATCCGCATGGCCGTGAACGAGGAGTTGGAATCGCTGGCCGGCGCGCTGGCCGCGGTTCCCTCGGTGCTCAAGCCGGGCGGGCGTCTGCTCATCATCACCTTCCACAGTCTGGAGGACCGGATGGTGAAGCGCTTTCTCCGGCACCGCTCCGCGCCATCCATCGACGAGCCCGGCTGGCCTTCGCCCCGGCCGAATCCGGATTGTTGTTTCGAGCTTCTCGCCCGCAAGGCGATCCTGCCCACCGCTGCCGAAATCAACCTCAACCCGCGCGCCCGCAGCGCCAAGCTGCGGGTCGCAAGACTATTGGAATCCGCCCCATGAACCGCCGCCGAGACCAGCCCAAGACGCCCACCCTGGTGTTTTGCACCGTTTTTATCGCTTTTGTCATCATGGTGACCGGTGGTGTGCTGCACGCGCTGTGCAAAAACCGCCAGATCCAGGTGCGCAGGGAGATCGATGCCATTGAACGCCGTGTCGAACACTGCCGTTTGGAAATCCGCACCGCCGAGATGCGCATGGACCAGCTCCTCAACCGTTTCGTGATCCGCAAGCAGCTTGAGGAGAACGGATCGGATTTGCGACCGATCCCGCTTGCGGTCATTGAGGAAATCGGCCCCTCATCCGCGCGACAGCGGGTGAATGTCGCCTCCGCCGCGCCCTGACCCGTGAATTTCACATTCCACCACCGCTGTCTGTTGCTCTGCGCGCTGCTCGTCACCGGATTGAGCGTGTTGTCATGGCGGCTGGTGCAGATCCAGCTGGTGGACCGCCAGCGATATGCGGAGAGTTCGCGCAAGGCATATCACCGGATCGAAAAGCTGCCAGCGCTGCGCGGCATGATTGTGGACCGCCGCGAGGAGCCGCTCGCCCGGAGCATTCCGGTTTCCACCGTGTTCGTGGACAAGAACCACCTGCTGGATCCCAAGCTCGCGGCTTACGGGCTCGCCTATCAGGAAGCCAGCGCCGGACCCGGCTGGAGCACGCTGGACGATGCGGACCGCCGCCGCCGCATCCACGGCATCCGCGGCGATATCCTCAACCGCGAATCCGCCGAAACCATCGTGCGCAGGCACCTTGCCCTGGCCGTCGGACTGCTCGCCCGGCCGCTCGGCATGCGCCGCGAGGAGCTGCGCGGAAAAATCGAGACCAGCGGCGGCAAGTGGGTGCCCGTGGCGAGGGATCTTCCCGAAGATGTTGCTGACAAGCTGCGTGAGACGGTGGATCAGAACTGGATCCAGGGATTCGAGTTTCAGAACTCCATCAAGCGCTGGTATACCGCGCCCGACCTCGCCACCCACGTGATCGGCTTCACCGGCGAGGTCGGCCAGACCGACGCCGATGGCAAGACGGTCCACCGGGTGGTCGGCCGTTTCGGCGTGGAGTCATCGATGGAGGAATACCTCGCGGGCCGTGACGGCTGGCGCGAGCACTGCCGCGATGCCCGCGGGCTGGTGGTGCCCGGAAGTTCCGCCAGCCTGATGCCGCCGCGCGCCGGTCTCAACGTGCAACTCACGCTCGACATGGGGCTGCAGTCGATCGTCGAGGAGGAACTCGACGCCTGCCTTGCGGAGTTCCAGGCGGTGCGTGGCGCGGTGGTTCTGATGGATCCCGGCAATGGCGAGATCCTGGCGATGGCGAGCCGCCCGCACTTTGATCTCAACCACCGGCGCAATATTGCGGAAAACGGTTTCAATTTCGCGATCCAGGCGGTTTACGAACCCGGCTCCACCTTCAAGATCCTGCCTGCCGCCGGAGTGATCAACGAGGGGCTGGCCACCACGCGCACCACCGTCTTCTGCCACAACGGACTCTATCAGGAGGGCAGGATCCGCGTGCCCGACCACCATCCCTACGGCGGGCTCACGCTGGAGGGGGTATTGGTCAAATCAAGCAACATCGGTGCTTACAAGTTCGCCCGCCAGCTCGGGGCGAAGCGGTTTTACGATTATGTCGGCCGCTGGGGGTTCGGGCGCAGGACCGGCGTGCATCTCAGCGGCGAGAGCTCCGGCATCGCGCGCAACACCGGCAACGGAGTGGACTTCTCGCGCGCCAGCTACGGCTACGCACTCAACGTCACCCCGCTGCAGATGGCCGCCGCCTACTGTGTGATCGGCGGTGACGGCAGGTTGTTCAAACCGAGGATTGTGAAGGCGCTCGTCGCCAACGACGGCACGGTGATCGAGAGCTTCCCGCCGGAGGCCACCGAAGTGCTCAAGCCGGAAACCGCGCGCCAGATGCGCGAGGCGCTGGCCAAGGTGACACTTCCCGGAGGCACGGCGACGCTTGCCGCGGTGCCCGGTCACAAGGTGGCCGGCAAGACCGGAACCGCCAAAAAACACAATCCCAACGGCCGCGGCTATCTGGCCAACAGCTACACCGTCTCCTTCGCCGGCATGCTGCCCGCACATGACCCGGCCTTCGTCGGCATTGTGGTGATCGACGATCCCAAAACCACCAAGGTGCCCCGCTACGGCGGCACCATCGCCGCGCCCGCATTCGGCCGCATCGCCGCGCGCGCCGCCGCCTACCTCAACATCAGACCCACCGAGCCCGTGCCCCAGCCGCTCGCCGCCAGCAACCGATGATTCTGCGCGACCTTATTCCGTCTCTCTCCCGCGTGACGCCCTCCGGCCCCCTGGATCTGGAGATCGAGTCGCTCACCGCCGATTCGCGCCATGCCGCGCCGGGTGTGTTGTTCGCCGCAATCCGCGGCACTGCGGTGGACGGGCACCGTTTCATCCCCGATGCCATGGCTGCCGGCGCGGCCGTGATCCTTGCGGAAACCGCGCCTCCCGCGGATCTGGATTCCCGGGTGGCCTGGCTGCATGTGCCCGACAGCCGGGAGGCGCTTTCCGGGCTGGCTTCCGCGATGGAGGGCCATCCGTGGCGTGATCTCGCGCTGGCGGGTGTGACAGGCACCAATGGCAAGACCACCACCGCCTTTTTGATCCATCATATCATGAAGACCGTGTGGCATCGCGCGGGTCTGATGGGGACCATCCTGGTGGATGACGGGGAAAGCGCCTGTCCGGCCGACCACACCACGCCGGATCCGGTGGCGCTGGCTGGCTTGTTAGGGCGCATGCGCGACAACGGCTGCCGCGGAGCGGCCATGGAGGTCTCATCGCACGGCATTCACCAGCAGCGTGTCTCGGCCATCGGATTCGACGCCTGCGTGTTCACCAACCTGACCCAGGACCACCTCGACTATCATGGCACGCTGGAGGCATACTATCAGGCCAAGGCGTCATGGTTTCACGCCCTCGCGGCGGATCCGCACGGCAAGAAACCCGTGGCGGTGATCAACACCGATGACGCCCGCGGCGCGGAGCTGGCCGCATCGCTCGAGGGCAGGATGCCTGTCGTGAGTTTCGGATTCAACCTGCGCTGCGACTTCCGCGCGGGGCGCTTCCGCCAGAACCCCCGCGGCATGGAGTTCGAACTCACCGCCAAGGGCAGGTCCTGGCTGGTGCGTGCGCCGTTGATCGGCCGCTTTAACGTGAGCAACCTGCTTGCCGCACTGGCCGCCGCGAATGCCTGCGGCATCCGCCCGCGCGAGGCGGTCGCCGCGATTGCCAAAGCCCCGCAGGTGCCCGGCCGCATGGAGAACGTCGGCAATGCCGGTGGCAGCACCGTGTTTGTCGATTATGCCCACACGCCGGACGCGCTGGAGAACGCATGCCGCACGCTCAAGGAGCTCGATCCGCGCCGCCTGATCACGGTTTTCGGCTGCGGTGGGGACCGTGACAAGGGCAAGCGTCCGCTGATGGGTGC
>JBIJBN010000208.1:0-3992 GCA_044345175.1 Luteolibacter sp. | reverse complement strand
CAAACATCCGGAGGCGCGCGACCGCTGGGTGCTCCTGCTCACCGAGCATCCGCCTGAGACACACCAGCCCGCGGATTACGCGGAGGCCGCATACTGCGCCCTCGAAAGCGGAAACCCGGAGCAGGCAATGGAGATCCTCAACACCGGGCTGCACCGCTTTTCCTCGGATTCCGCTTTCGCATTGCGCGCGGGCTGGATCGCGCTGCTCGGCGGTCATCCACAGCGCGCATGGCAGTTTCTCCTGCGCGGCGACCGGATCGGCTTCGCCACGGATCTGGCCGAGCGCGCCGCCGCCCTGCTCACCATCGCCGCCACCCAATCCGGTGCCACCGGGGACGCTGCCCATTTCCACCACGAACTCCTGCGCATCAATCCGGAGTGGGGAAGGGGGGCGTTCATCGACGCGCTCGACTGGCCCGAGGATTTCAAATCCGCCTTGCGGCAGCCGCCCCGGTGATCACCACCCCGCGACAACCACGGCTTGCCATCACGGGCGCGACGTCACACGCGGCATGTTCTTGAAATCCCCCTTCTCGCAAGCGCGCACAAACGCCTCGGCGGAACTTTTCAAGCGGTCCCAACAACGCCGGATCTCATCCGCTTCCGCAGCGCTCACCGAGTGGTCGTCCGCCGCCGCGGATATCCTCGCCAGCAAATCCGAAAACTGCCCGATGATTTCCTGCGTGGCCGGCAACACATGATCCATCCTGCAGCCGTCCACCTCCGGATCCTTCACGAAAAACCCCCCCTGCTTCTGGCACAACCATTCAATGATGCCGCTGTCCCCGCCCAGCCTCATGATCTGCAGCACACGGTCCAGTGGATTGCGGCCGCCACCTTCACCAGCGGGCTTCTCAGTCCACTTGTAAACCAGCGAAAGCGATACCCCCAGCTCGGCCGCCACCGCCTTGGGCGTGGTTTGGCGCATCGCCGTCTTCATGACCTCGTGACTCTCCATGGCCGGAAATTGCCAGATCCCCTGATCCCATGGAAAGCCGCAATCCACACCGCCGCATCCATGCGGCCCCGACCACACCTCCCGGAAATCCGGAAAAAATTTGCGATTCATCGCAAATTAGGGCTTGTCAGGTCATCACCGCGACCTAGATTCGCCGCCCCGCATTGCGATCCCGCCGACTTGTTCAACAAAAGCGGATCATCCACAAAGGGAAATTTATCGGGTCAGCTCCGGAGAAAAGCTTCAACGAGGTTTCCTCGTCGTCGCTCCGGTTTGCGCCCGCGCCAAACCAGAACCACGCAGGAAATCATGCCGACCATCAACCAGCTCGTTCGCAAGGGACGCCTCACTCCGGCCGAAAAGTCGAAGTCCCCCGCACTTGTGAACTGTCCCCAGCGCCGCGGAGTCTGCCTCCAGGTGATGACCCGCACGCCCAAGAAGCCGAACTCGGCTCTCCGCAAAGTGGCCAAGGTGCGCCTCACCAACGGCTTCGAGGTCATCGCCTACATCGGCGGCGAGGGACACAACCTCCAGGAACACTCGATCGTGCTCGTGCGCGGCGGACGGGTCAAAGACCTCCCCGGCGTCCGCTACCACATCGTCCGCGGCTCGCTCGACACCCTCGGCGTCGACAAACGCCGCCAGGCGCGCTCGAAATACGGCGCCAAGCGGCCCAAGGCGGGTGCCGCCGCCCCGGCCAAGAAAAAATGATTTCCCCACTCCAACCTTCATCCCACCAACGCCATGCCACGCCGCAAGCGAGTTTTTGAAAAACCGGATCGCCGCGATCCCCGATACGACAGCCCCCTCGTCGGCCACCTCATCAGCAAGGTGATGCGCGACGGCAAGCGCTCCCTCGCCCAGCGCATCGTCTACGCCGCCATCGAACGCGCCAACGAGGGCATCGACACCGTGGACCCGCTGGAAGTGGTCACCCGCGCGGTCGAAAATTCAAAACCCCGCGTCGAGGTGAAATCCCGCCGCGTCGGCGGCGCCACCTACCAAGTGCCCCTCGAAGTCGCTCCGGACCGCTCGGAGTCGCTCTCCATGCGCTGGCTGGTCTCCTACGCCCGCAACCGCAAGGGCACCCCGATGCATGTCGCCCTCGCCAACGAAATCAAGGACGCCGCCAACAACCAGGGCGCCGCGGTCCGCAAGCGCGACGACGTCCACAAGATGGCCCAAGCCAACCGCGCGTTCGCCCACTTCCGCTTCTGAGATCCCCGCCGCCGCAGCCACCGCCAGCAACCGCGTGAACCCCAACAGTCCCAACCGCCCAACCGTGCTCGAACGCACCCGGAATATCGGGATCGCGGCGCACATTGACGCGGGCAAGACGACCCTCACCGAGCGCATCCTCTTCTACACCGGCATGATCCACAAGATCGGCGAGGTGCACGATGGTGCCGCCACCACCGACTGGATGGAACAGGAGCGTGAACGCGGCATCACCATCACCTCCGCGGCCGTGACCACCGAATGGTGGCAGCGCGAGGAATCCGGAACCGTCAAGCTGTTCCCCGGACAAAAACAGCGCATCAACATCATCGACACACCAGGCCACGTCGACTTCACCGCCGAGGTCGAACGCTCGCTGCGCGTGCTCGACGGCGCCATCGTCGTTTTCTGCGGCGTCGCCGGAGTCCAGCCCCAGACCGAAACCGTCTGGCGCCAAGCCTCCAAATACAAAGTCCCGCGCATCGTCTTCGTCAACAAGATGGACCGCACCGGCGCCGACTTCGACCGCGTCTTCGATGAAGTCAGGGAGAAACTCGGCGCCAACGCCGTGCGAGTCCTCATCCCGATCGGCGCCGAGGACCAGCTCAAGGGCCAGATCGACGTGGTCAACCAAAAGGCGGTCTATTACTCGGACGATGACAAATTCGGCTCCACCTACACCATCAGCGAGCTCGAAGGCCCGCTCAAGGAAACCGCCGCCGCCGCCTATCAGGACCTCCTCCATGCCGTGGCCGATGTCGATGAGGCTGTCGGCGAGAAATTCCTCATGGAACAGCCGGTCCCGCTCGAGGAACTCAAACAGGGCATCCGCCGCGCCACCGTCTCCAACAGGCTGATCCCCGTCGCCGGTGGCTCCGCATTCCGCAACAAGGGCGTCCAATACCTGCTCGATGCGGTCGTCGACTACCTCCCCAGCCCGCTGGACATCCCCGCCGCCATCGGCATGGATCCCGACAACGAGGAGCACCAGATCACCGTGGAAACCACCGACCACGGGAAATTCACCGCTCTCGCCTTCAAACTCTGGGCGGACAAGTTCGTCGGCAAACTGGTCTTCTTCCGCGTCTATTCCGGCGTGGTCCGCAAGGGCGACACGATCTACAACCCCCGCACCCGCCGCAGCGAACGCGTCGGCCGCCTGATCCAGATCCAGGCCAACGAACACAAGGACATCGACGCCTGCTACGCAGGTGACATCGCCGCCATGGTCGGCCTCAAGAATGTCACCACTGGCGACACGCTGGCCGCCGAGGGACACGACGTGGTGCTCGAACCGCCGACCTTCCCCGAACCGGTCATCTCCATGGCCGTCGAACCGAAAACCAAGGCCGATCAGGAAAAACTCGCGATGGCACTCGGCCGCCTGTCCGACGAAGATCCCACCTTCACCGTCAAAACCGACGAGGAAACCGGACAGACGATCATCTCGGGAATGGGCGAGCTCCACCTCGAAATCATCATCGACCGCCTCCGCCGCGAATTCAAGGTCGAGGCCAACACCGGCGCTCCCCAGATCGCCTACCGCGAAACCATCACCAAACCCGCCGGCGGCGAGGGCAAACTCGTCAAACAATCCGGAGGCCGCGGCCAATACGGCCATGTCCGCCTCGAAATGAAGCCCAACGAAAAGGGCAGGGGTCTGACCATCGAAAACAAGGTGGTCGGCGGCGAAATCCCCAAGGACTACATCAATGCCGTCTACAAGGGCGTCAATGAGGCCATGACCAACGGCATCATCGCGGGCTATCCGGTCATCGACGTGCACGTGGACATCCTCGGCGGCTCATACCACGAG
>JBIJBN010000022.1:0-13194 GCA_044345175.1 Luteolibacter sp. | reverse complement strand
GAGGTCCTGCTCCATGCGGATGCCCTGCGGGACGGCTGCGGAGATCAGGGCGTCGAGCGTGTCGAAGCCGGTATGGCGGAGCATCAGATCCACTTCGGTGGCGGAGGGTCCGAGGTGGCGGCGGGCGAAATCGGAGGAAGGGATCATGGATGATGTATCTGGTTGGCCGGGCAGGCGTGCGGGACGCACACTGATAATGAAAATCGCGGGCCATGCAACTCCCGGTCCGCGGAAATGCGGCGGGGTGGGGCTTGGATCGGCTGGGGCGGGCGGTTTATCCGCGCGGTTCCGGCTCAAGCCGTGCGGCGTTCCTGATCACCTTGCGTTGCAGGCGTTGCCTTGCGTTGCGGATGGTTTGCCACAGGTCGGGGGCGAAATGCCGTGTGAATCCATGCCCCTGCAACCAGGCCTCCAGGGTCGCCAGATCGTTTTCATCGCCGAGCATTTCGCCGAGTTGGTCGAGGATCTGGCGGGATTCCGGCGGGTCGGCCGAGAAGAAGCCGGTGGCGCCGAGCCACGCCTTGACCGCCTTGCGCGCCTCATGGAAATCCTCCTCGCGCTTTCCGCGTTCCAGCATGCGGCAGCGTTTGAGTGTGCGTTTTTCGAGTTTATCCAATCCGGCGGCGATGCGTTCGGGCAGGTGGCCGGGGGGAAGGTTCTGAAGTTCCGCCATCGCGGCATCCACCCGGTCCACGCACCATGCGACGGCTGCGGGTGGCGGGCGGCGGGCGGCGGAGTGTGTCTGTTGTTCGAGCAGGTCGGTGATGGCCGTGGCCAGCCCGGCATCGCCGGCCCATCCGAGTTTGTTCCAGGTATTGAGGCGCGATACGGCGTCGCGCGGGCCGGAGAGCAGCCGGCCGATGGCTTGGATTTCCACGGCCGAGGATTTGCCGAGGCCGAACAGGGTGAAGCCTCCGCGCAGGGACTTCCCGAGTTTGCGGATGGCATGGATCTCCGCGGCCAAGCCGTCTTTCGAGTGGAGCAGGCCCGCGAGCAGTGATTTCATTTTCGCGCAATCAGCGGCGAGGTGCTCGCGAGCAAGCAGGCAACCGGCCTCATCGGGAGTCGTCATGCGCGGCAGGAAACCATCCGCCGGACGACTTGTCATGGCCGGACATGTGACAAATCGCCATGGTGGTGTGCCAGCAGGCGACGCAGCCGCAGCCGGTTGTGGCGTTGGGCGAGGATGCAGGGCAGGTTGGCGGCCACCGCATAGGCGAGGATGACCAGCCGCGCCCACCATGGATTCCACAGGAAAAACAAGGGCACGAATGCCAGCGCACACCAATGGCACAGCTCGCCGCGCCATGTTTCGCGGATGAAGCGGGCGAGATACGCCGGGTCGGTCGATTCCAGTCTGCGCTTGGCGAAGCCGCCGCCAAACCATGCCGCGGCATCCGGCAGCAGGTCTTTCCACAACGGCACCCTGAAAACCCGCCTGTGCAACCATTCCTCTCCGGCGAACGGTCCCGGTGGCTTGAACCAGTGAGGCGGCATCTGCGTGAAGCACCATGCAAGCCCGAGCTGGATCAGCGGCCAGCCGGCGCAATTCAGGATGACGATCCACACGAGCGGCAGTTCAATCGGCATCGATTTTCCGTCCTTTCCATGTGACCGGCCTGCCGGAGCGGCTTGATGAAAGCGCGAACAATCCGAAGAAAAACACCAGTGCCAGCGGGAACAACGGAGCCAGCCACCAGCGGAAATCCCCGGCGCGGCGGGCGAACAACCCGGTTTGCAGCGTGGCTGCCAGATAGAGCGCAGCCCATGGCCAGTCGAAGCCGCTGGCTGGCAGGCCGATGGCGATGATCATCAGCCCGGTGAGCCATGCGATGATCCATGCCATGACCCTGCCGGGCGTGCGGCCGGCGCCGGAGGCGAAACCCTTGGTCCAGCCTTCGATCATGTCGCTCATGCCGCCGGGATACATGCGGAACGAGATGATGTCCGACCCCATGGTGGAGCGGACCGGCACGCCGGCCTCGCGGCAGTGTTCCGCGAGGCGGAAATTTTCCAGCACCTTGTCGCGCACGCTGGTGTGTCCGCCGCAATCGCGGTATGATTGGCGGTCGATCAATAACAGCGGGCCGAACAAGCCCTCCGGCGCGGTGCCCAGCACCATGTTGAGGTTGAAGAACAGCGAGAGATGCTCCCATGCGTGTTCGACCGCATGCCAAGGGCAGGTGGAAAACGCGCCGCCGGGCCATGCGGCCAAAAGTTTTTCCAAACCGTCCGGCAGGGCGAAGCGTGTGTCGGCATCCACAAAGCAGAGCAGCTCGCCGGTGGCGGCTTGCGCTCCCTGGTGGCATGCCCAGGGCTTGCCGCGCCAGTCGTCGGGCAGTGGCAGGGATTGGATCACGCGTGCGCCGCCGCCGCGCGCCACCTCCGCGGTGCCGTCATCCGATCCATCGTCCACGACGATGATTTCCAGCGGCCGCACGGATTGCGCGGCGAGTGATCCGAGCAGCGCCGGCAGGTTGTGCGCCTCGTTGCGCGCGGGGATGATCACGCTGAGGCGTCCGGCAAGTCCCTGCGGGTTTGCGCCCGGTGGTTTTCCGCAGCCACGCAGCCGCGGCAGGAGCCGGAATCCCGCGGCCCAGAGCAGCCAAGCGAATGCCTGCAGGAGGGTCATCATGCCGTCGACCGATCGGATCGGGAGCTGTGCGCGCGGCTGCGGGGTGGATGCGAGGTGACGATCATGGCACGGGCGGGAGAGTGATGCGCGGGAATGCGCCGCCTCACACCTGAAGTTGCGGGCGTCCCGGTTCCGGCCAGTCGATGTGGAAGAAAACGCCGCGTGGCTGGTCGGTGCGTTCGTAGGTGTGGGCTCCGAAATAATCACGCTGGGCCTGGAGCAGGTTGGCGGGGAGTTTTTCCGCGCGGTAGCCGTCGAAGTATGCCAGCGCGCTGGCCATGCAGGGGATCGGCACGCCGTGCAGCGCGGCGGCCGCGATGACGTTGCGCCATTGTGACTGCAGCCTGCCGGTTTCACCGGCGAAGTAGGGGTCGAGCAGCAGGTTGGCGAGACCGGAGTCGCGTTCGTAGGCCTCGGCGATTTTCTGCAGGAAGACGGCGCGGATGATGCAGCCGCCGCGGAAAATCCTGGCGATGCGCGCGAAGTCGAGCGTCCAGCCGTATTCGCGCTGTGCCTCACGCATCAGCTGGAAGCCCTGCGCATAGGAGCAGATCTTGGATGCATAAAGCGCGGCATGGATGGCCTCGATCAACTCCTCCCTGCCGCCGTTGTGGTGTGGCTCCGGTCCTGATAGAATGCGGCTTGCGGCCACGCGTTCGTCCTTGGCCGCCGAGAGGCAGCGCGCGAACACCGCCTCGGCCACGGTCGGGGCGGGCACGCCCATGTCGAGCGCGCTCACGCTGGTCCACTTGCCGGTGCCCTTCTGGCCGGCGGTGTCGAGCACCATGTCCACGAGCGCCGCGCCGGTGACGGGATCCTTCTGGGCCAGGACCTCGCCGGTGATTTCGATCAGGAAACTGTCCAGCACGCCCTGGTTCCACTTGCGGAACACCGCGGCGATCTCCGCGGCGGGCATGTCGAGCAGCTTGCGCATCAGGTCGTAGGCCTCGCAGATCATCTGCATGTCGCCGTATTCGATGCCGTTGTGGACCATCTTGACATAATGTCCCGCGCCGCCGGTGCCGATGTATGCGGCGCAGGGTTCGCCGCCGGTGACCGGCATGCCGGGCGAGGCGCCCTTGATTTCGCGGCCGGTGGTGGGGTCCACCTTCGCGGCGATTGCATTCCAGACCGGCTCGAGGTGGCTGTAGGCGCCGGCATCGCCGCCAGGCATCAGCGCGGGGCCGAAGCGCGCGCCCTCCTCGCCGCCCGAGACCCCGCTGCCGATGAACAGCAGGCCTTTTTGTTTCAACTCCGATTCGCGGCGGATGGTGTCCGTCCATTTGGCGTTGCCGCCGTCGATGATGATGTCTCCGGGCTCGAACACCGCGGCCAGGGCGTCGATCACCGCATCGGTGGCCGGGCCGGCCTGCACCATGATCACGGCGCGGCGTGGCCGCTTGAGGCTGGCGGCGAAGCCGGCGATTGTCTCGAAGCCCGCCAATCCTCCCGGGGTGTCGGGGTTTTCCGCGATGAAGTCCCTGGTGGTGGCGGTGGTGCGGTTGTAAACCGAGATGCGGAAGCCATGGTCGGCGATGTTGAGGGCGAGGTTGCGGCCCATCACCGCAAGGCCGATGAGTCCGATGTCCGAGAGTGGTTCAGGCATGGTGTTGTGGATGTTTGGAGGCGGGCGGCACCATGGGATTTGGCGCGAGCGCGCGCAACCTTTCGATGAGCGGCGGGTGCGAGTAATCGAGCCAGACGCTCACCGCGGAGGGAGACGGGTGAGAGAGGTGGTCGGCGGTCATTTTCCTAAGGGTGCTTGCCAGCGGCGCGCCATCACCAGTCATTTCCGCGGCGTAGGCATCGGCTTCGAATTCGTGGCGCCGCGACCATGCGTTGAGCACCACTCCCAGCGCCTTGCCCGCGGGCTCCATGAGGATGGCGAACAGGACGAAGCCCGCGTGCGGGGAGATCTGCTGCACGCCGAAGGCATCGAACAGCAGGCGGGAGAAGGCGCCCTGCGGGTCGGTGGCCAAGCCGAGCAGGAAGAACACGGCGGCAGTTTGCAGGATGCCCGCGATGAGGCGCTGCCTGATGTGGCCGCGGCGGAAGTGGCCGATCTCATGGGCGAGCACGCCGAGCAGTTCCGGGGTGCTGCATTTATCCACCAGTGTGTCGTAGAGGGCGATCTTCTTGCGTTTGCCGAGGCCGGTGAAGAAGGCGTTCGCCTTGGTGGTGCGTTTCGAGCCGTCCATCACGAAGACCCCATCGAGCGGAAAACCGCAGCGTGTGCCGAGAGACTCGATTTCCTGTTTGAGCGCGCCCTCGGGCATGGGTGTGAACTTGTTGAAAAGCGGCATGATGAGCGAGGGTGCGAGCCATGCGAGCAGCACTTGGAAAACGGTGGCCACCAGCCATGCCCAGAGCCATGCATGGGCGATGTTGCCGAAGATCCACAGCACCGCCGCGGCCAGCGGCAGGCCGAGCAGCGCGGCCAGAAGCAGGCCCTTGAGCCGGTCCGTGATGAAGGTCGCCACCGTCGCGCGGTTGAAGCCGAAACGGTTCTCGAGCACGAACGTGTCGTATGCCGAGAATGGCAGCGAGACGAGCGACTGGCCGAGGAAAAGCGCGGAGAGGAACAGCAGGCCGGCACCCACATCGCCGGGCGCGGTGGTGCGTGACAGGTTGTCCAGCCAGCCGAAGCCGCCCGCGAACCAGAACACCAGCAGGATCGTCAGGCTGGCGGTGGAGCGGATGATTTCAAAGCGTGCGCTGGCGATCTGGTATTGCCGGGCGCGATCCAGCTTTTCCGCATCCATCACCCCCGCCAGTTCCGGCGGCACGCTGCGCGGGAAGGCCCGGAGGTTGAGCAGGATGGCGGCAAACTCCGTTTTCCAGAGCAGGAAAAGGGACACCACGACGATCACTGTCACGAAATTCCATTCGGCCATCGCCCCGATCATGCATGTCCGGCGGCGTTCCGCAAGGATCTCGGAAAACCCCGTTGCATTGGGATTGCGCCATGTCGGATTCATACCTAGTTTTCCCCGAGTGCGCATGGTGAGGCTTTTGTTTATCATTCGTTTCCAGTGGGTTCTGCTCGCCGGGCTGGTGTCTGCCCACGCGCAGGAGCCGGCTGCCGGCACGGAGGAACCCTCCGCCCGCGGTGCTGCGGATGGGGCGATCATCACCCGCAGGGACGCGCGGACCATCACACTCAAGATTCCCGCGCCGCGCGGCATGATCGTGGACCGTGAGGGCGAGCCACTTGCCCAGAGCCGGGTGGCGTATCATGTGGCGCTGCAGTTCCGGCAGTTTGAGAAGGCCGACCGCGATTTTGTGGTTGGCTGGGCGAGGACGCGCCTTGACTCCCTGCAGAAGCTGGTCAAGACCCCGGTGTCCAAGACGGATGACGAGCTTTACGACCACTACCGCCACCGGCGCTGGCTGCCATTGATCGTCAGCGGGCAAATGGCGGAAAAGGAAGCGCGCGCGCTTGAGGCGAAGCTCACATCCGGGCTGGTATTGCACCCGGTTTACCGCCGGCACTACCCGCATGGCGAGCTTGCCGCCCACATCATCGGCTACTCCGGCAGCGTCGGCAGGCTGCCGACCGGGCCGATCAACTTCAACGAGCCGTTGTGGGAGGAATCCGAGGGCCGCGCCGGGCTGGAGAAATTGTTTGATGACCGGCTCAATGGCGAACCGGGCATGAAGAAACTGCTTTTCGATGAAAGCGGCAACAAGCTGCTGGAGGAGCAGGTGCGGCGTCCTCGCCCGGGAGGCACGCTGGTCACCACCATTGATTTGAAATGGCAGGCGCTTGCCGAGCGCACGTTGCGTGCCGGCTGCCGCCGTGGCGCGTTCGTGGTGCTGGATGTGGTCACCGGCGAGGTGTTGGTGATGGCATCGCGGCCGTCGTTCGACCTCAATTCGTTCATTCCTGGCATCAGCGAGGCGGATTTCAGGAAACTCAACGAGGATCCCGCCACGCCGCTTTACGGCCGTGCCTTCCAGTCCGCTTATCCGCCCGCATCCGCCTACAAGCCGGTGGTCGCCCTGGCCGCGCTCGACAAAGGCGCCGTCACCGCGCGCACCACCATCTACTGCCCGGCCTCCATCACCATCGGCAGGACGGTTTTCAAAAACTGGTCGCGCGCGCCCGAGGGATCCATTGATGTCGAGCGCGCGATCGCCCGATCCTGCAACACCTGGTTCTATCAGGTGGGCATCCGCATCGGCGCGGACTCATTCCTCAACCTTTCGCGGCGGCTGGGTTTCGGTGTGCGCAGCGGGCTGCCATTGATTGGCGAGACACCCGGACTGGTGCCGAGCGACGAATGGATGATGCATCATGAAAAGCGCCACATCACGCATGGTGACACGGCGAACCTGTCGATCGGACAAGGCACGCTGCTGGCCTCGCCGCTGCAGGTGGCGCAGGCGATGGCCGGCATTGCCAATGGCGGCGCGCTGCCGCGACTGCATCTCATCCGGCAGGTGCAGGATACCCGCGGCCGGGTGGTGCTCGCGCCCGTGCCGGAGCGGAGGAATCCGCTGAATGTCGATCCGGAGGCTGTGGAAATCGTCCGCAAGGGGATGTCGGATGTGGTCAATTCCGGTGGTGGCACCGGCCGCACCGCTGCGCTCAGCTACACCAGGCTGTGCGGTAAAACCGGGACCGCCCAGTGGGGGCCGAAGTCGAAAAACCAGCGGCTTGCCTGGTTCGCGGGTTTTCTTCCGGCGGACAACCCGCGTTATGCGTTTGCCGTGCTTTACGAGGGCCGCCCTTTTGAAAAGGTCTCGGGTGGAAGAATGGCTGCGCCGATGGTCAAGAGGTTTTTCGAAGGCATCAGGAGCGACATCAAGGAGTCGATCGCGCCGCCAAGGAAGGCATTGGTGGTGGAGGATGATGCGGCTGAGGACGAGGATGATGAGACGGCGGAGGATGATTCCGAAGATGCCGGGGATTCCGAGGATGCTGTGGAATCGTCTGCCGCGGGCGGCCAACCGCTCAAAGCGATGCCTGTGGATTCTCCGGAGGAGGAAACTCCGGACGGGATGGGTTTTCTTGAAAGCGCAAGCCCGGTCCGGCAGGGTCCGATCCGCGCCCTGCCGGTGGGTGATGACGAGGTGATCCAGGAGGAGGTTGAGGAGCCGTGAGGCCGCGGCAGTGTCACAAGGCACGGGCGATGGCGAGCACGTCCGCGAATGGCAGGTCGGCCAGCAGGCCGAAACTGTGGTGACGGCCGAGACGGGCGCGTGTGGTGGCCGGGCTGCTCATGCCGCAGAGGAATCGTGCGAGTTGGCGCGGCGACGCGAGTTCCGGGTGGTTTTCCCGTGCCAGCGCCCTCAGGGCGAGCCAGTCGTCCTCTCCGGGCGTGCGCGCCGGAGTGCGCCGCATGACCTCGGGCGGAAGGCCGCGGCAGCGGTCGCAGTGGCCGCAGGGGCGGGGGAGTGGTTCGCCGAAATGGTTTGTGAGATACGAGGTGAGGCACGCGTCATGTGAGGCGAGCCCGCAGACCTGCTGCAAGCGCGCGAGGTCGGCCTGCTCCCGCTGTTGGAAGATTCCGGCATAGTGGGCGGCCAGCGAGTGCAGGTTGTCCGGCGTTTTTTTCATCCGGTATCCGTGGCGCAAGCCGGAAAGAGCGAGTGCGGCGTCTCCCGCCGCTTCGAGTGACGAAAGCGCGGCGGTGATTTTCTCCCGTGGCGTGCCGAGAGTGATGGCGAGCGCGGCGGGTTCGAACTGCAGCCATCCGCGGCCGGGTTTCCCCTGCTCGAGAAGCCGGGCGATGAAGCGGCGCTCGGCGGCCGGCCGGCCTGCCAGGATGCGGTCGTGCGTGCGCAGCGGCTTGATCCGGTATGTCTGATAGAAAGTGCCGGTGGCCTCGAGAATGCCGTCGGTTTCCAGATATGCCATCAGGGTGGAGATCACCGTGGCGCGGATGTCGCAACTCACCGAGAGATCGTATGGCGAGATGTCGAATTCGCCGCCCAGCCGCAGGACGCGGCCGATCAGGTTGCCCAGCGCGCGCGGCGACGGGGTGTCCGCGTGGATGAAGTTCTCCAGGGTGGTGAGGTCATCGCCGCAGGCGAGCAGTTCGCATGTGGCGTGGCGTCCGTCGCGTCCGGCGCGGCCGATCTCCTGGGTGTGGTTTTCCAGGCTTTTGGGCAGGTTGTAGTGGATGACGGCGCGGATGTCCGCCTTGTCAACGCCCATGCCGAAGGCGATGGTGGCCACGATCACCCGTGTGGCGCCATCCATGAACGAGCGTTGGGTTTCGGCGCGCAAGGCGTCCGGCAGGCCGGCGTGGTAGGCGCGGGCGGACTCGCCATTGCGTGTGAGGAAGCCGGCCACTTCCTCCGCTGTTTCCTGGCGTGTGACATAGACCACGGCCGCGCCATTGGCCGCGCGCAGGCGTGCGAGCAGCAGCGCCATTCGCTCGGCCGCCGCGCATGGGGTCACGCGCAAATCGAGATTCGGCCTGTGGAAACTGAGTTGGATGTGGTCGGCGGCGGCGATCCTGAAATGGCGGCGTATCCCGCGTGCGACCACGGGTGTGGCGGTGGCGGTGAGGGCCAGCACGCGCCGCACCTTGAGTGACCTGCAGAAGGTGGCGAGCTTGAGATAGTCCGGACGGAAGTTGTGCCCCCATTCGGAGATGCAATGGGCTTCGTCGATGGCCACCATGGCCACCGCGAGCCGGCGGAGGCGCTTGCGGAAGGATTCGTTGGCCAGTCGCTCGGGGGCGATGTAGAGGAGCTTGATTTCACCGGCGTCGAGTTTCCGGTGAAGTGCGGACAGTTCGTCCGTCGTGAGGGTGGAGTCGAGCCGCGCCGCGGCCACGCCCCTGGCGACGAGTGTGTCCACCTGGTCTTTCATCAGTGCGATGAGCGGGGAAACCACCAATGTGAGGCCGTCAAGCAGCAGCGCCGGAAGTTGATAACAAAGCGATTTGCCGCCGCCGGTTGGAAACACCGCAAGGGCGGGGCGGCCATCGAGCAACGCGCGGATCACCGGTTCCTGGCCGTCGCGGAACGCGGAGTGGCCGAAAATCTCGCGCAGGGCCTGGTGCATCATGAGGCGTGTGGATTCCGGCGGCGTGTGGCCGCGCGTTTCACAGGAATGGATTTCCCCTGCGTTCCTCACCGAGTGTGGTGGCTGGGCCGTGGCCCGGCAGCAAGACCGTTGGATCCGGCAACGGGGCGAGCGCGGCGCGCAGGGTGGACAGCGCTTGTTGATAGGCCGCCGGGCCCTGGCATCCGCCGATGGAGCCTGCGAACAACGCATCGCCGGTGGCCGCCGTCGGTGCCGGCAGGCCATCGATCACGAATCCGAGGGCGGGCGAGAAATGTCCCGACAAGTCGCATGCCGTGACCAGCAGCGGCCCGCAAAACACCCTGTCGCCCGCTTTCATCGGGATGGTGCCGCCGATTCCGGAGGCATGCACCGGCACGCCCGCATCGAGCAGACGTCCGATTCCGCCGATGTGATCCCGGTGCGCATGGGTGATGAACGCGCGGTCCGGCAGGCGGCCGCAGCAGTGGTCAAGCGCGCGGATCAGGTCGGCGGGATTATGGCCGGCATCGATGAGGATGCGCTGGTCCCCGGCCTCGATGATCCATGCGTTGACGTGGCCGCCGCCGAAGGGCAGTTCGAGTTGGTGGATCTGCCGCATGGCCTGCGGCGCGGGTTGGTGAGCGGGGTGTGCGGCGCAGGCCTCGGCATTCAGGCCGAGCACGCTTGCGAGGCGCCGCGCGGTCTCCGCGGAGAAGCCGCCGCGCAGGAATGAGAGCACCGCCCCCCCGGCGATGCCCGCGAGGGCGGCGGCATCCGCGGTGTTCAATCCATGACCAGCCAATGCCTTGCGCATCACGTCGGTGAAATCGTCCTCAAGCATTGTCGTCGATGGTGTGTGTGTCAGCCGCGGGATGATCTCGAGCGGAGGCCGATGAAGACGACCGCGCCCGCGAAGATCAGGAACAGGCATGCGGCCAGGGCGAGGATGGTGAAGAAGCGGCCGCCCGCGCGGTCCACTTCGGCGTCGGTGATGTTTCCGGCGGGTGTCTCGCCGGGCGTGCGGCTGAATACCAGCCTGCCATCCGCGATGGCGACGCCGGTGAGCGCGGCCATTGCCGGGCCGATGCCGGGATGCTGCAGGTAGCGCTCGGCAATGCGGTAGGGCGACATTTGATCGATGAATCCGCGCGGCACGGTGGCTCCGGGCACCTCGATGGATTCGATGCGCAGGATCACCTCGCCTTGTGAAAGGGCCGGGCGGGTGACGAGGGTGCCGTTGAGGTGGCGCGGGTCCGAGGTGATCCATCCGCTCTCGCCATGGCGCGTCCGCCGCGGTTTTCCGTTGAGCGGGAATGAAATGGCGATGCGCAACATGTCGTTTTCCGCATCCAGCACGCGGAAGGCGCCCCGCAGGTCCTTGAAGGGCGCGTAGGCGGCGATCGCCAGATTCATCTCGGCGGGCGTGAGGGCAAGCGTGGCGGCGCTGTTTCCGGTGATTTGCTGGCGGAAGCTTTCGACACGTTCAGCCAGGTTGTTGAGCGCGGCCTCCTCGTTTTCCAGCGGAGTCACCTCCGGTGCAAGCGGCGTGTCCGCGGTGAATTTCACGATTTCGTCGTATTGGCGGAACAGCGTGAGGATCGAAAAGCCGATCAGGAAGACCATCACCAGCACGGCGGTGATCAGGATGGCGCAACCGGCGAATGGCGAACGGGCGCCGGCGTCAATCGATGGGCCGGGACGGGACATGGCGTGTGGCATCAGGACTTGTCGGGTGCCGGCGGGTCACCGGCGGCTTCGGGGAAATCGTGGAACTCCTGTTGGGCGTATTCGCCGGTGTAGCCGTCGTCGCCCGCCTCGTCGTCATGGAATTCCATGTCCGCGCCGTGATCCGCCGGATCCTCCGTGGATTGCCGTCCGGGGTTTTCCAGCAGGCGCTCCTCGTTTTCCCGTGCCTCCCGCTCTTCGGCGATGCGGTTCCTGCGCTTGTCCAGCCATGCGAGCCAGATGCAGAGTTCGTAGAGCACCAGCATTGGCAGCGCCATGAGCACCAAGGTGAAGGCATCCGGCGTGGGGGTGAGCACCGCGGCGGTGATGAAGATCGCAAGTGCGGCGTAGGAGCGTGTGCCTGCCATCGTTTCATGACTCAGCAGCCCGAGTTTCACCAATACCATCACCACTACGGGCAATTCGAATGAAAGCCCGAAAAGCAGCGCGAACTGGGTGGCGAACGAGATGTATTCGCCGATCCGCCAGTCGTTGGAGACACCCAGGCTGCCGCTCCATTCGTAGAAAAACAACAGCGCGCGCGGCAGGACCACGTAATAGGCGAACAGCACGCCGCCCATGAACAGCCCGAAGCCCACCAGCATGGCCGGCCACAACAGCCGTTTCTCGTGGGTGTGCAGGCCGGGCAGGACGAACTGCAGGATGAAAAGCAGCAGCAGTGGAAACGCCAGGATGATGCCGGCGAAAAATGACAGCTTCATCGAGAGCATGAATGTCTCGGTTGGCTTCAGCGCGGACATCAGCCGGAGGTTGCCGCGGCCGTCGGTCTCGGGACTCGGTGCGGTTTTCACCAGCGCCTCAACCTGGCGCTTGAGCGGTTCCGGGGCGTCCAGTGTTTTGAGGAAGCCCGTGCGGGCCGCCTCCGGCAGGGCCAGCACCGCCCGCAACAGCGCCACCGACCTCGCATGGAACTCCAGCTCGGGCCCGTGATTCTGATAGAACAGCGCGCGTTGCTCCGGCTCCAGCCCGCGAGCCGCCTGTTCCACGGTCTTTGCCTTCTCCCAGAGGTCGACATCGAGCGGCTTCGGCGCCTGCGTCTCGTCCTGCGGCAGTTTCATCCGCAACTGGTTCATCCAGACCTGTTCGACCGGCCGGCGCAGGACCTCCATGAGCTGTTTCTGGAACAGGAAGCAAAGCACCATCGAGAGCATCAGCGTGATCACCACCCGGGTGATCATCACGCGCAGGTCCTCGAGGTGCTCGAGGAACGGCTTCTCATGTTCCGGGTGGGTGTTTTCCCGGAGCTGGATGACTTTTTTCAGCAGATACATGCCGGCGGGCCGGATTCAAGCCGCCCCGGGCTGGGGCGGCAAGGGCGGATGTGGCGCAACACGCGGCGCGGCATGCGGGGGGGGAATCCGGCACCTGCCGCCGGCGGGGGACTGGGGGAGGCACATGGTTTTTTGCTTTCTCGGGCGCGGCCTGCCGGTGTTCCCTTGCGCGGCCCATGAAAATCGGCATTGCCCAAATCAACCCGGTGGTCGGTGACTTTCCCGGAAACGTCAAACGCATCCTCGCCGCGTATCACGAGTGCGTCGATGCCGGTGCCGCCCTGGTGCTGACTCCGGAACTGGCGTTGGCCGGTTATCCGCCGCGCGATCTTGTGTTCAAGTCGCAGTTCGTGCCCAAGTGCCTGCAGGCGCTTGATCATCTGTCCGGCGGGATCCGCGGGGTGCCGCTGCTTGTCGGTTACGTGGACCACCATCATCCCGGCCGTCCGGGCAAGCCGTTCCGCAATGCAGCGGCATGGCTTGAAAACGGTGCGATTGTCCACCGCATCTGGAAAACCCTGCTGCCCACCTATGATGTC
>JBIJBN010000021.1:0-13213 GCA_044345175.1 Luteolibacter sp. | reverse complement strand
CATGCGCCATGGGTCCGGCTGGATCTGCGCCTGCCTGACGCCACCGCCCATGTTGAGCACCTCCGCCACACCGGGGATGGCCTGGATGCGCGGGCGGACGGTCCAGTCGCCAATCGCGCGGAGGTCCATCGGCGCGGTGGCGCCATCGGTGCTTTTCAAACCGATGAGCAGGATCTCGCCCATCAGCGAGGCGACCGGCGTGAGGTAGGGCCGGGTATCCTCCGGCAACGAATCCCGGGCGGCCTGCAGGCGTTCCTGCACCCACTGGCGCGCCATGTGGATGTCAGTGCCCCATTCAAACTCGGCGAAAACAAGCGACAGCGCGATGTCCGAGGTGGAGCGCAGGCGCGTCAGCCCGTTCACACCCATGAGCGAGTTTTCGAGCGGCTGGGTGACAAGTGCCTCGACTTCCTCCGGCGACAATCCGGACGCCTCGGTGAGGATCGTGACCGTGGGTTTGGTGAGGTCCGGCAGAACCTCGAGCGGCAGGCCGCGGCCGGCCATGAAACCGAGAACCATCACCAGCAGCGACAGGCACACGATGACGGCGCGGTTCCGCAGCGACCAGCGGATCAGGTGGTTCAGCATGCTTCAGGAAAGTTCGGTGGTTTCATTCCCGGGCCGGCCACGGCGCAGCGAAACAAGGACCAGCAACAGCGCGAGAATGGCGGTGGCGGCCATCAGGAACACCTCGCGCGGGCGCAGGCCTTGCCGATCATCCATGCCGCCTGACTTCGCCGCATCCGCCGCCGCCTTCTGCGCGGCCGTCATTTCAGATCCATCCTCGTTGTGTTCGTGGCCATGCGCGGCATCGAGCGCCTCTTTAAGTGAAACTCCGCCGCCACCGCCCGCGAAACCCAGCGAGTAGGATCCGCGTGTGGCCACCTCATCACCTGGATACAACCCTTCGACAATCTCGACACGCCCGTTTCCGGACAATCCGGTGCGCACCGCCACACGGTCGAAGGCATGCGGAATGGTCATGTGCTTCACATAGACATGGCGGTTCGCCGGCCCGCCATGCAGCGCCTCACGCGGCACGCTCATCACACCCTCGCGCTTCTCCATGACGATCAGGCACTCGGCGCTCATCTCAGGACGGAGCTGGTTGTCCGGGTTGTCGATGGTGAAGATCACTCCGGCCGTGTTGAGGTCGGCCGTCTCGGTTTTCTCCGCATGTTTCGAAACGTCCTGGCCCAGCGCGCATGCGGGATCCGGACACGGACAGGCGGCGAACCTGAGCAATGTGGCATCGTATTGCCGGTCCGGGCGCACGGGAAACCGGACTCTGGCCCGGGTGCCCTGGCGGATTTCCCCCGCAACGGACTGGGGAACAGTGGCGATCAGATAGATCGTGCGCAGTTCTGCGAACTCCGCGATCCGGTCGCTGGGCTCCACCGGAGCGCCCAGCGATGTGTTCACCGCCATGACGGTGCCGTCCGCAGGCGCGGTGAGCCAGACGGACGGCGGCGGATCACCCGGCTGCCGGCTTTCCAACAACACCAGATTCTCCCCCTTGGTGACATACGCACCCACACGCAGACGGTTCCGCACGACACGCCCGGGAATGCGGCTACTGAGCACCGAGCGCTTTTCCGGGATCGATTCGGTGCGGCCGAGCGCGAAGGTGGTGACTTCAAAATCCGATTCACCCGCGGTTTCGGTTTCGAGACCGAGATTTCCGACACCTTCCGCGGTCAGGATCACGGGAGGAGCGGCCACACCGGAGAGAACGGCATGGAATGGCAGCAGAATGGCGGCAAGAATGACAGGCAGGGATTTCATGGCTGGTGGAAACAATCGATCATGGATGGCCGAGTGCCGCTTCATGGCGGACACGGGCAAGGTGGTATTCGCGCAAGGCATCCAGCCGCGCGAGGAAGAGCTGCAGGTGCTTTTCACGGGCACGGAAAACCGCCTGCAAATCCCCCTGCCCGCTGCGGAAGGCCTTCTCGGCAAGCGCCACCTGCTCATCCGCAAGCGGCAGCAGCGTGTCCCCTGTTTCCCGCGCGACATCCGCCCATTGCCTCATCGCGGCCAGTGCGGCGGCGGCTTCATGACGGATGCCCGCTGCCAGTGCGGCGGTCTCCATGCGCTTGCGCTCATGCACGGCGCGCGCCTCCCCGATCTCACCCTCGTTGCGGTTCCAGAACGGCAGCGCGAATGAAACCCGCAGCCCGATGACCGCCTCGTTTTCATATCCCAGCGGGGCGTCTTCCGAGCGCTCACCGGATGCGAACAACCCTCCTTCGATGTCATCATGACGGCGAGCATGCGCGAGCGCCAGCTTGCCGGCCGCAACGCGCTCGTCCAGCCGCGCGGCCTGGTAATCCGGACGGGCACCCGGAGTGGCCGGCGAAGCAGGCAATGACATCTCCGGAAGGCGGCCGGACACCACCAGTGCGGCATCCGGAGGCATGCCGAGCAGCAGCTTGAGTTGATCAAGCAACCCGGACTCCTCCAGCCGGATGCGGCGTTGTTCGAGAACCACGCTGCCGGCCTCGAGTCTCGCCTGCCCCGCATCCAGCGCCGCCGCCTCACCCTTGGCCGCGGATGCCGCAAGCTGCCCGGCAAACGCTTCGGCCATGGCCGCCTGCCGTGCCAACAACCCGTGCCGCTCGCGAAGGACAAGACACCGCACCACAAGGGCCCGCGCCTCCGCGGTGAGCCTCCGCTCGACATCCCGCACCTCGGCCTCGGCCGACTGGATCGCCGCGCCCGTGATTTCCTTTTCCAAATGCAGACGGTTGGTGACCGGAAACTTCTGGAAAATCCCGATCTCAACACGCCCCTCGCGCGAGGATGGATTTTGCTCATACGAAGTCTCGAGCTCCGGATTGGCCAGCCTGCCCGACTGCCTCGCGCGGCCTGCGGCCTCGTGGATGCGCAGCCGCGCCGCGGCGAGATCCGGGTTTTGCGCGCGGACACGGTCGCCCACCGACGACAGGGTGACAACCACCCTGCTGCGGGCCTCAATGACCGGCGCGCACAAACACAATGCGGCCAGCGCGAAAACAACGTGAATGGACATGATCTTGATGGATGACCAACCCTGAACGGGCAAATGCCCCGACGGGCGGACGAAAAGACGTGAAACGACAACCGCGGAAACCATTTTCTAACAGAAAAAACCGCCTGGCTCCGGAATCCGGGCTCAAATCAACGGCGGCTTGTCCTCACCGAGGAGCGGATCATCCGGGAGCGCGTCGCGCGTCTGTTTCAGGCGTGGCAGGCCCCGGCATCCGGGATGAAGGCTTGGCGGCCATGTCATCATGGCGGCCAGAGGCATGCCGTGGCAGAAACAATCATGGCCGTGATGATCCTGCGGGAAACCACCATCCTGCGGATCCCCGCAGGGAGCGCAGGGCGCATGATGATGGCCATGACCGTGCGTGTCCTCCACCGGCCAGCATGCCTTGCCGGCATGGGCATGACCCTGGAGCCCGGCGAGCAAGCCGGACATCAAAAGGCACGTCAGAATCCAACGCATCACAAGTGCCACCATGATTGTGGCTGCGGATGCAGGCAAGGCAATTTCCGGCGCATTTCCATTCGACAAAGTCCCCCGCCACGCGGCAGATTCCGCCCCCATGGCTGGCCTCATCATCGCCCCCCGGGCACGCGTGTTCCACGGTCACGACTGGGTTTATGCCGCGGACATCAGGAAAACCTTCGGCGACCCTCAGCCGGGCGACGTGATCACCCTGAAGGATTTCCGCGACCGTCCGCTCGGCTCGGCGATCTACAATCCACACTCGCAGATCGTCGCCCGCCGCTTTTCCCGCCGCCGCCAGGACCTGGACCTCGATTTCTTCATCCGCCGGATCCGTCAGGCGATCGACTACCGCAGCCGCAGCGGCATCGACGTGACGCTCTGCCGTTTGGTTTGGAGCGAGTCCGACGGGATCCCGGGCCTGATTGTGGACCGTTATGGCGACCACCTCTGCGTGCAGACGCTCACGCTCGCGATGGACCAGCGCAAGGAAATCATCCGCGACGCCCTGCTCGCGGTGCTCTCACCCGTCTCGATCGTGCTGCGCAATGATTCACCATTCCGCAAGGCCGAGGGCATGGAACCCGGCATCGGCATGCTGCACGGCGATGACCCCGGCCCGGTGGTCGTCCGCGCCAATGAGCTCGACTTCAAGGTCGATCTCTCGGACGGCCAGAAAACCGGTCTTTATCTCGACCAGCTGCAGGCCCATGCGGAAATCGCCAGACTGGCGCACGGCCGGCGCGTGCTCGACTGCTTCACCAACCAGGGCGGCTTCGCGCTGGCGTGCGCCAAGGCCGGAGCCGCCAAGGTCACCGCGGTGGACGTCTCTGCGGCGGCCTGCGAGGCGGCCCGCGCAAACGCCGCCATGAACGGCATGGAGATCGATGTGATCGGGCACAACGTCTTCGATTTCCTCAAGCATGCGGAACCGCAATACGATCTGATCATCCTCGATCCACCCAGCTTCACCCGCAACAAGAAGACGCTGATGGACGCGATGCGCGGCTACAAGGAGATCCACCTGCGCGCGCTCAAACTGTTGGAAAAAGGCGGACTGCTCGCCACCTTCTGCTGCTCACATCATGCCAGCCGCGAGCTGTTTCTGGAAAACCTGGCGGATGCCTCGGTGGACGCGAAAAAATCCCTGCGTCTGCTGCATGAGCACCGCCAGCGTGCCGACCATCCGGTCCTCGTGACCATTCCGGAAACCAGTTATCTGAAAGGCTTCACCGTGGAGGTGATCGCCACGCGGTGAGTGCCCGGCGCCGCTCAATACGCATTGCCGATCGCGAAGTGAAACGTGCCCGCCGGCTCGCCGGGATCGCGGGTGGGATTGAATCCGTATTCAAAACACACAGCCCGGGCAAACGCAGCGTTGCGGATCCCGCCATTCGGGCAGCCTCAGGCAAGCAGCCGCGCGATCACATCCGCCGCGCTGTATCCGTCACTGCCGCCGGCCAGCAATTCACGGACGGCGGCAAGGTCGTCGCCGATTGTCACCAACTGCGGCTCGGGCACCCCGTCGCGGATCTGGCCGATACCGGCGGAGGCACAGAGCGAATTGCAAAGGCAAATCCTGCCCGCGGTGGCGGCTGGATCGCCGCCTTTCGCGGCATGGATCTCCAACGGCTCGGCGGAACAGCGGAAACCGATGCCGCCATCCGGCCTGCGATAGGTCTCGCGAAGCACGCCGAGATCGCAAACGCGTTGCCTGTTTTGGTAAACATCCGGATCGGCGATGCTGCCTTCGATCCGGGCCACCTTGAACGGAAAACCGGTGGGCGATGCCTGCGGCTCGGTGCGGATGGCCAGGTCACCGCGTTTCAACGCAGCGAGTATCTTCGATTTGAGCACGGGCTCGAATCCCGATTCCTCACACAGTGCGAATGCCGTCCCGACCTGGATGCCGTGGGCGCCGGCAGCCCGGGCCTCCCGCAATTTGCCCACGCGCCCGTAGCCACCGGCAAGCCAGAATGGCAGTCCGATTTCGACAAACCTCGCAGGATCGATCCGATCGCGTTCGCCATAAACCGGCTCACCGGAATCGCTGAGTTGCATCGGCCCGCGCGGCGGGGCGTTGTGGCCGCCGGCGCAAGGTGCCTCAACCACGAATCCATCCACGCTGCCCGACGCCTTGCGGCGCAGATTCTCCGCCAGCACCGGTGAGGCGACAATCGCCAGAAACAGCGGCCGCCTGAGCCGCGGCACAGGCCCGATCTCCGATGGCGTGAGGCGGATCATCACAGGCTCGCCGCCACCAGTGACATCAAGTCGCATTTCCGCAGGAAGCCCGGCGGCGAAATCATCGAGGATTTTCGGGATCTGCCGCGGGATCCCGGCACCCATGAGCACCACATCCACCCCGGCAAGGATCGCTCCATAAAGCGCCATCAACGTGGGTGTCTGGATTTTTTCCAACAAATTGAGCCCCACCACTCCCGAGTGCCCCTCCTTGGCCAGATGGATGGCGGCAAAGCTGGAGGCGACACCCAGCTCGCAAGTCGCGCGCGCGGGTTCGTGGGAGATCATCGGCGGGGTTTTGAATGGAGCGCCGGCGGGTTTGCCACCCGGGATGTGATAGCGCTTCAGGATACGGGCGGCGATTTCCGGATATGGAAAAGCCGCGAGGGCGCGCCGCATGTGCCCACCGGGATCACCGAGCTGCAAATGGCGCGTGAGCACCAGATCGAGCGCGGTGCCGGAGACCACCCCGAGCTGGCCGCAGCGGGAAACCGCCCGCGCCAGACGCCAGCCTGAAACACCCACACCCATGCCACCCTGGATGATCGGTGGCAACCGCGCCGCGCCGCGGGCCGGCGGCTTGGAGATCTCCTCAGTCATTTCACACACCGTGTGATGCTGGCGCGGAATCCGCCAACATCATAGCAGCTGGTGCGCAGAAATTCGCTTGAAAAGCCTCGCCGACCGCCAGCCACGCGAGGAATTCGCGGTTGCCATCCATGCCGGTGATCGGCGAGGCGATCATGCCAAGCCACGAGTGACCGAGCTCCCCGGTGACGAAGCGGCGGATTTTCCCGATGGCGCGGGCGTGCAGCTCCGGATCACGGACGATCCCGCCCTTGGAGATGTCCTCGCGCTCCAGCTCGAACTGCGGCTTGATCAGGCAGATGATGCTTCCGCCCTCTTCCAACAAGGGAAACACCGCGGGCAACACTTTCGTCAGCGAAATGAACGACAGGTCCATGACGGCCAGCCGCACGCGCTCCCCGATGTCATCCGGCACCATGTGGCGGGCATTGAAGCGCTCCCTGGCCACGACGCGCGGATCATTGCGCAACTTCCAGACAAGCTGGTTGCTTCCCACATCCACGGCATGGACACGCGCCGCGCCGCGTTGCAGCAGGCAATCGGTGAATCCTCCGGTGGACGCCCCGACGTCAATGCAGGTCCAGCCGCACGGATCGATCCGGAAGGCATCCAGCGCGGCTTCCAGCTTGAGCCCTCCGCGGCCGACGTAGCGCGGTTTTTCCGTGATTTCCAATGGTGTCTCCACCGGAAGCCGGGCACCGGGCTTGTCAATCAAGCGGTCGCCACTGCGCACCTCTCCGGCGAGAATCAGGCGCTTCGCCAGCTCGCGGGACCCGCACAGGCCGCGTGCGACCAACAGGGTGTCTGCACGTTCGCTTTTCATCCGGTGACGCGCGATCAAACAAGCAGTCAACGCGGGCTGATGCAAGTCCGGGAATGGCTTGGAAATTTCATCGACAAGCCCGAATCGCGGTTCGAGCTTCCACTGGCGAAGCAAGCATGTCACTGACCCATGAATCCCGATTGACGCTGCGCCTGGCCCTGCCGCTGATGATCGGCCAACTCAGCCAGATGCTGCTGGGCGTGGCAGACACCCTGATGGTCGGCCGTCTCGGAGTCATCGAACTGGCGGCCCTCACGTTCGCGAGCTCGTTGTTCCACATGCCGTTTGTGTTCGGGATCGGCGTGATGATCGCGGTCTCGGTGCTCACCTCGAACCGCCGCGGCGCGGATGATCCGGCCGGGGCACGCGACAGCTGCCGCCACGGGTTGTTGCTCGGCACGGCGCTGGGGCTGGCGCTTTTCGCCATGTCGTGGCCGGTTTCGCATCATTTGGACAGGTTCGGCCAGCCGCCGGAGGTCAGCGCGGCCACCGCCGGATATTTCCGCATCCTGATGGCCTCGCTGGTTCCGGCACTCGCATCGATCGCACTGAAAAACCATGCCGACGCATTGAACCGTCCATGGCCGCCATTCTGGATTTTCCTCGGCGGGGTGATCCTCAACATCATCCTCAACTGGGTGATGATCTTCGGCAGGCTGGGATGCCCGGCGCTCGGCTTCGAGGGTGCCGCCTGGGCCACCCTGATCTCGCGCACGGCGATCCTGCTGGCCATGATGGCATGGCTCAGGCTGGACAAGTCGCTGCGCGCATGGGTGCCGGAACGTTGGTGGGGCAGGCTCCGGCCCGGCGAAATCCGCGGCATGCTCGCGATCGGCCTGCCCGCCAGCGCGCAAATGGTCTTCGAGGTCTCGGCGTTCTCATTCGCGGGACTCCTGATGGGGCGCTTCGGGCCGCAGGCCATGGCCGCACACCAGATCGCAGTCACCCTTGCCGCCACCGCATTCATGATTCCGCTGGGACTTTCCATGGCGCTCACCGTCCGCGCCGGCGAGGCATTCGGCGCGGGTGAGATCCCGCGGCTGCGGCCGATTGCCGTGTCCGGCTGGCTGCTCACCGCATGCTGCGGCCTGCTCGCGGCCGTGCTGTTCCTGATTTTCGGAAAATCCATGGCGGAGGCGTTCACCGGAGATCCGGGCGTGATCGGCCTGACCGCATCGCTGTTGGTGATCGTGGGGGTCTTCCAAGTGGTGGACAGCCTGCAGGTGGCGTCGTTGTCGATGTTGCGCGGCCTGCATGACACACGGGTGCCCGCGGTGATGGGTTTTGTTTCATACTGGATCATCGGACTGCCGGTTTCGGCCCTGCTCGCATTCCGGTTCGATCTCGGCGCACGCGGCGTCTGGTGGGGGCTGGCGGCCGGGTTGTGCGTGGCCTGCATGACGCTCGGACCGCGCTTGTGGATGCGCACCGGCTGTGCTAAACCAACGCCATGATTCGATTGTCCGCCATCCTCTGGCTGGTGCTGGCGCTCACCGCACCGGGCCAGATGCGGAAGCTGCACCCATGCGTGTTCGTGCCTAACGAATGGGCGGATGGCGACAGTTTCCAGGTCCGCCTGCCGGATGGGAAAAAACTCACGGTCAGACTTTACGGCGTGGACTGCATCGAGACGCACTTCGAGGGCGACGATTCCAACGCCCGCCGCCTGCGCGACCAGCGCCGCTACTTCGGCATCGCCGACATTCCCACCGCCAAAGCCGCCGGCATCGCCGCGCGCGATGAGACCCGGCGCCTGCTCAGCCAGCCGTTCACGGTGCACACCACCTTCGCCGACGGGCGGGGCGACAGGCGTTTCCCCCGTGTCTATGCGTTTGTGCAAACCGCCGATGGCAGGGATCTCTCCGAGCAACTGGTTGCCGCAGGACTTGCACGCGCCTTCGGTGTGGTCCGCCAACTGCCGAACGGCACCCCCGGCGACGAGTGGATGGAACAGCTCAAGGATCTGGAACTCACCGCCGCCCGCGCGGGACGCGGCGCATGGAAACACACGAATTGGCAAAAGCTCCCGCAGGAACGCAAGGCCGCACGCGATGAACAGGCGGAAATCGAAGCCGCCCAAGGCATCCGCAACGCCAGCGAGGACCAACCGGTCGATCTCAACACCGCCAGCCGCGACGAACTGATGGCCCTGCCGGGCATCGGCAGGAAACTCGCCAGCCGGATCATCGAGTCACGCCCGTTCGGCACGATCGAGGAGCTCGATCGGGTGCACGGCATCAGCCCGGCGGGCGTCGCCAAGCTCCGACCGTTTGTGATCATCAGGAAACCGTGAGATCCCCAGCGGCGATCCGCAGGCGCCACTGCGCGTCCCGCCGCAGGATGAATGACGCACGCATCGCCCTGCCGCGCCGGGCATCACCGTGCTCGACCCCCACTTCAATCCGGTCCGCGTGCCGCACCAGTCGCACGATCCGGAACACCGGCTCGCGGCGCATCCGCAGGAAACAATGAAGCGGCACATCCGGATGTTCCGCATTCCAAAGATGACGCGCCGGTGGAAAATCCGGCGCCTCGGACAAGGCTGCCAGCACCTCGCGGACCAGCGGCCCGCCATGCCGCATCGCCAGCCTGCCCGCCGCCTGCCTCGCCAGCAGGTTTTCAATCCATGCCGCCGCCGGATTCATCCGGTCCTCCTCCATCTCCGCAATCAATTCACGGGCATGCGCGGCCATCAACGCGTGCAGTTCGTCACGTTCGATCTCACCGCGCTCGAACATCGCAAACAACTGCCTCGGTGTCGGGATCATCGCCGTGTCTCTCTCTGTCCCGCCCCGGCCACCGGCTGCGGGCTGCCTCACAGCTTCACCATCATCCTCGGGCCGGCAAGGATTTCGTTGTCAGCCGGACATGCCGTGCTTCAATCCCCTCCATGCAGAAGGAAGACCGCGAATTTCTCCACCGACTCCTCGAATGCCGCAGCCCCACGGGCTTTGAAATGCCCGGACAAAAAGTCTGGGCGGAATGGATACGCCGCCACGCCGACATCGTGGAGTGCGACGCCTACGGCTCCACCTGGGCAAAGCGGGCCGGCAGGACCGGAAAAATCGTGATGCTCGAGGCCCACGCCGATGAAATCGGCTACATGGTCAAACACATCGACGACAGGGGCTTCATCCGGCTCGACCGCATCGGCGGATCGGATGCGGCCACCGCGCGCGGCCGGCGCATCACCATCCTCGGCGACAAGGGCGAGGTGCCGGGAATCATCGGCAATACAGCCATCCACCTGCGCCGCGACGAACACGGACACGAGAAGGCACCCGCCGTGCACGACCTGTGGGTCGATGTGGGCGCGTCCAATGCCACGCAGGTCGCCAAACTCGGCATCCGCGTGGGCCACCCGGCGGTCTATCAGGACGGGCCGATGGAACTGGCGCACAAGCGCATCGTCGCCCGCGCCTTGGACAACCGCATCGGCGGATACATCATCGCCCAGGTGATGAAGCGCATCGCCGCCAGCAGGAAAAAGCCGGTTTTCTCGCTGCTTTGCCTCAATGCGATCCAGGAGGAAATCGGCGGCCACGGCGCCAAAATGGCCGCTTACAGGCTGCGGCCGGACCTCTGCGTCTGTCTCGACGTCACCCACGCCACCGACACCCCCGGCATCGATGCCGCGAAATTCGGCCGTGTCACACTCGGCGGCGGTCCCGGCCTGACGCATGGCACCGCCAACCATCCGCTGGTCGTCCAACGCCTCATCGATGTCGCCCGCGCCGCCAACATCCCGCTTCAGCATGAGTCGAGCAGCCGCTTCAGCGGCACGGATACCGACAAGATCTTCCATAGCCGCCAGGGCATCCCCAGCGCGCTGGTCTCGCTGCCGCTGCGCTGCATGCACTCGGTGGTGGAGACGGCGCACCTCGACGACATCGCGCGCACGATCGACCTGCTCGCCGCTTTCGTCCTTTCGCTCAAGGCGGAGGACACCTTCCACCAGAGCCTGCGCTGACCGCGGCGCTCACCGGTTTTCCGGCAGGTGCCATGGCGGGTTTTTCTCGAAGTGTTCCCTCATTTCGGGAAACATCCGTCCCATGTTTTCCATCACATGCGGGGCGACGACGATCATCTGCAACTGCAGCGCGGCGAACAAGCCGGCCACGTAAGCCGCCAGACGCAACGGATGGAGCGGTGCGGCTTCCAGATGGTGGCCGCCGACGTGGTCCCACAACGGCCTGCCGAGACGGCGCGTGGTGAAAACCGACAACAACTGGCATATCAGCGACAACACGCCCCAGCCGAAGCCGATGCCGAGGAACATCACCCGCAGGCACCGCCGGATGGCCGCAGGCGTGCCAAGCAGCGAGCCGTCGTCGTTGACCACCCTGAGGCCGAGCAGCCATTTTCCAGGCGTGGTGCCGAAGCGCTGCAGCAACACCGCCTCGAGCGCGAACCACGGGACATAGAGGAAAAGAATGATCCACGGATTGGCCAGCGTGGCGCCGATGTCACGCCCCGCCGCCCACATCGCGAACCACCAGACACCCGCATACAGATAGAGATCGAACCAGCGCGCCCAGAAACGACGGATCAGACGGGCTTGCGCCGGCACTGGAGGGGGCGTCTGGCGGGACCCGGGTTCCGCCATCGGCACCGGTTCCGCATCGCGGCGCTCGAACTCCCCGGCGAACAACGGCAACCCGCCGAGGGTCTTCCACGAATCGAGCCCCTCGTGCCACGCCGGAGTGTCCCCGGTCAAGATCCCGTCCCGGATCCTGCCGCGGATTTCATAATCGCGGATGGGCCCTTTCTTTTCCCCGTCCTGAATGATCCAGATGTCCATGTCTCAAAGGTTCCTGAGGGATTTGGCGGCATCGCTGCGTGAGGCGAAAAACGCGGGCACCAGCGCCGCCAGCGAGCAAAGCACGAATGCGAGCAGGCCGATGACCGCCTGCTCAAGCGGGTCGTTGTGCGCCGGCAGCACGCCGAAGCCGGTGAACGACGCCGCGAAGGGATCGAAGCCCATGCTGCGGAAAGCACCCTGGATCGGCCCGCGGAAATGGATCACCAGCCGGCCAAGCCCCACACCCAGCGCCGCCCCGGTCATGCCGAGAATCATCCCCTGATAGAGAAACACCCTCACAATCTGGCCGGGCGCCGCACCCAGGGCCTTCATCACGCCGATCTCGCGCCGCTTCTGGATCGTCACCGTGAACATCACCGCCATCATCGAGAACGCGGAGACAAGCACGATGAAGGAGAGCGCGAAATACATCATCATGCGCTGCTGGTTGATCAGCGCGAAAAACGCCTGGTATTGGTCGCCCCAGGTGAGCAGCGACCAGTCCGCGCCGAACGCCCCGCGCCCGCGCGCCGCCACCTCCTCCGCGGCGTAGGCATCATCGAGGCGCAGCGCGACGCCCTGCACCGCCCCGCCGAGCCCCGCGAGATCCTGGGCCAACGGCAGCGGCATGAACACATCCGGCGTGACCGCCATCTGCGAGGCCTGGTAGATCCCGGCCACCACGGCCTCCTTGGGCAACACCACCTGCTTGAGCCCCTTGAGAGCCGCCGCGTCCATCCCCTCCACATCGGTTGTTTCCAGCGCCGCCACCGTGCGGTTGACCGCCTCGACCGCCTCCGCATCAAACAGGAAAACGCCGGCGGCCTCGTCCTTTTCGCCGGACTCCATCGTGACCAGCATTTCCTCCAGCAACTCAAGCTCGGGCCCGCGGATGCCGCCGCCGCGGATGCCGTCGAGTTTCTGATAGACCGAGGTCAGCACCGGGATCGGCACGGCGCGCCGGTCGCCGGCGTCGCGCCAGGCGGCGGCAAGCTCCGCCGTGGCGCTTTTCCAGTCTGCGGCAAATGCCTCGCGCAGCGCCGATTTCTCGGTGGCCTTGTAAACGCGCATCACCTCCTCGAAGTTGCGCGTCGAATACAAGCGGATGGTCTCACCCACCCGCAGGGCGAGCTGCTCGGCGAGAATCGAGGAAACCACCACCCGGTCGTCGATGCCGAGGTCCGCGCTCGACTCCGGGTGGTTCTCAAGATCCAGCATGCGTGAGACACCCTCGACCTGCGCCGCATCCGAGGTGTCGATACCG
>JBIJBN010000020.1:0-13329 GCA_044345175.1 Luteolibacter sp. | reverse complement strand
TGGTGCCCTTGACGATCGATCCTTCGCGGAACTCGCGGAATTTGGAATCGATCAGGTCGCTGAGTTCGGTGTTTGCAGCTGTGGCGAGCGTTGTGCTCATGGTTTGTTTTGGTTAGGGGTTGGGTTGATGGTTCGTTCTCCTTCCGACGTTGCCCCGGAAAGGTTTTTCCCAGGCACCGGGGCGCCAACCGCCTGGGAAAGAAAGAAAAACGGGACGCGAGGCTACCCCCGCCCGCCCGCCATGCAAGGCCAAAGAGGACATGTCCCCGGAAAAGTCCTGCGCCGGGCGCGGCTCAATCCTTGCGGGTGAGTTCCACAAACACGTCTTCCAGCGTGGCGACATGGCTGAAAAGCGAGCGCATTGGCCAGCCGTGTTGGGCGGCGAGCCGGGCGACGCGCTCCCGGGCATCGGTCCCGGAATCCACCCAGATTGTCAGTGCCGTCCAGCCGCCGGGCAGCGGCTCCGGCGTGACTTTCTTCACATGCTCGAGCTGCTGGACCGCGGCGGCCACCACCTCCGGTTCGCCGCGGATTTCCGCCTGGACACGGCCGGCGGCGCGCATTTGGCGGGTCAGATTGGCCGGGGTATCGCTGGCCTTGATGCGGCCGTTGTCGATGATGATCACCCGGTTGCAGGTGATTTCCACCTCGTGGAGAATGTGGGTGGAGATCAGCACGGTGTGGGATGCGGCCAGGTGGCGGATCAACTCACGGATCTGGCGGATCTGGTTGGGATCCAGCCCGTTGGTAGGCTCGTCGAGAATCAGCAGCTCGGGGTCGTGAACCAGGGCGTCGGCCAGCCCGACGCGCTGACGGTATCCCTTGGAGAGGGTCTTGATCATCTTGCGGCGCACGCTTTGCAGCCCGCAGGTGTCGAGCACCGCGCCGACTTGCCGGCGCGCGTCGCGGCCGTCCAGGCCTTTGAGGCGGGCGCGGAAATAGAGGTATTCCCTGACGCGCATGTCCGGGTAGAGCGGGACGTTCTCCGGCATGTAGCCCACGCGCCTCCGGGCCTCGATGGACTCGCGGAAGATGTCGAATCCCGCGACCCGCGCGCTGCCCGAGGTGGGCGGCAGGTATCCGGTGAGCATGCGCAGGGTGGTGGTCTTGCCGGCGCCGTTGGGCCCGAGGAATCCGACGATTTCGCCGCGCGCGACCTCGAAGGAGATGTTGCGCACGGCCTCATGGCGGGCGTAGTTTTTGGAAAGGTTGCGGACTTGGATCATTGCCGGGTGCGGAGGCGATGCGGATGCCGTTAAATAGCCGTCTTGCGCGGTTGACGCGGGCGGGCGGGGCCCTTAATGAAGGCGCGCGCACGGCGGGCCAAGCGATAAATTCGCATGCGCATGCGGCTTTGATCCAAATTCCATGAACTTCTCATCGGTTTCGGCACGGCAGAACGCGGATTTGTTCGAGGAGAAATACACCATGTGGTGTGAGGATCCGCGCTCGGTGGGGGATTCGTGGTCGGCGTTCTTCGAGGGCTTCGAGCTGGGTTGCGCCCAGTTGAAGCCGCGCCAGCCCGGGGCGGAGGCCGCCCAGGCTGCCGGCGCTCCGCAGTCCGATGCGGACCTGGTTTTCTTCGGCCGCGTGGTGGCATTGATCTACAATTACCGCACGCTCGGCCACACCCAGGCGCACATCAACCCGCTCGATGATCATCCCGAGCGCAACCCGCGGCTCGACATCAGCCAGTTCGGCCTGGGTGCCGCGGACCTCGAGCGTGAGTCATGGAATGCCTACTTCCGCCATGGCGAGCGCATGAAGCTGCGCGACATGATCGGCGTGCTGGAGGCGACCTACTCGGGGAAGATCGGATTTGAGTTCATGCACATCCACCACACGCCGGTGCGGCATTGGGTGCGCGACCGCATCGAATCGCACGGCGCGCGCTCGCTGGGGACTCCGGAGCAGAAGCGCAAGGCGCTGCGCTGGGTGCTGGAGGCGGAGATTTTCGAGAACTTCCTCGGCAAGCGGTTCCTCGGTGAAAAGCGTTTCTCCAACGAGGGCGGGGAAGGGGCGATGATCCTGCTCAACGCGATTCTTGAGGCATGTCCGTCACACGGGGTGAGCGATATCGAGATGGGCATGTCCCACCGCGGACGGATGTGTGTGCTGGCGAACTTCGTGCGCAAGTCGCTCACCACCGTGCTCTACGAGTTCACCCCGAATTACGAGCCGGATCCGGTGGCCGGCGACGGGGATGTGAAATACCACCTCGGCTACGAAAGCACCCGCGATCTGGCCGACGGCAGCGTGCGCGTGAGTCTTGCAGCCAACCCGAGCCATCTGGAAGCCGTCAATGCCGTCGTCGAGGGCAGGGCGCGCGCCCGCCAGCGCATCCTGAGCGACCAGAGCGGCAGCGAGATCGACCGGTCGCGCGTCCTGCCGATCCTGCTGCATGGCGACGCCGCCTTCGCCGGGCAGGGATCGGTGGCGGAGGTTCTCAACCTTTCCCAGCTGCCGGGCTACCGCACCGGCGGCACCATCCACATCATCATCAACAACCAGATCGGGTTCACCACGGTGCCGGCGGACGCCCGCTCATCGGCCTATGCCACCGATGTCGCCAAGATGATCGAGGCACCCATCCTCCATGTGAACGGCGAGGAGCCGATGGAGTTGTTCTGGGCCGCGCTTTTCGCCATCGAGTTCCGCCAGAAATTCGCGCGGGACATTGTCATCGACATGTATTGTTACCGCCGCCAGGGGCACAACGAGGCCGACCAGGCGGCCTTCACCCAGCCGGTGATCGCGCGCAACATCGCGGGCCGGCCGACCTTCGGCACGATTTGCAAGCAGCGCTATCTGGAGGAGGGCATCCTCGGCCAGTCCGAGCTGGATGCATTGGAAAAGGAAATCTGGGACAACCTCGAGGCGGGCTATCAGAAGATGCTCACGCTGCAGGAATCCGGCGACCGCAATGCGTTCAGCGGTTCCACCGGGGTGGCCCAGCCGCGCTATTCGCACGCTCCGGTGCCCACCGGCATCACCAGCGGGCGGCTGCGCGCCATCGGCAAGGTGCTGACCCATATCCCGCAGGGATTCACGCCCAATCCCACGCTGGCCAAGCGTTTCATCCCGCGGCGAGCCGAGGCCCTTGAAAACGGCGGCCCCATCGACTGGGCGCTGGCGGAGGCGCTGGCATTCGGCTCGCTCCTGCTGGAGGGCACTCCCGTGCGGCTTTCCGGCCAGGATGTGGCGCGTGGCACGTTCTCGCAGCGTCATGTGGTGCTGCATGATTACCTGACCACGGAGAAATACATCCCGCTGGAACATCTCGCGCCGGATCAGGCCAAATTCTGCGTGCACAACTCGTTGCTCTCGGAGTTCGCGGTGCTGGGTTTCGACTACGGCTACTCGCGTGCCTACCCGAGGATGCTCACGCTGTGGGAGGCGCAGTTCGGCGACTTCTCGAATGGCGCGCAGGTCATCATCGACCAGTTCATTTCCTCAGCGGAGTCGAAATGGCAGCTGCCTTCGGATCTGGTGATGCTGCTGCCTCACGGCTACGAGGGCATGGGGCCGGAACATTCCAGCGCCCGCCTGGAACGCTTCCTGCAACTTTGTGCCGAGAAAAACATGATTGTCGGCAATTTCACCACGCCATCGCAGTATTTCCACGCGCTGCGCCGGCAGAAACACCGGGACTTCCGCAAGCCGCTGGTGCTCATGACCCCCAAGAGCCTGCTCGGCCGGCCCGAGGCGGTCTCCCGCGAGGAGGATTTCATCGAAGGCACCTGCTTTCAGGAGGTGCTGCCGGACGTCATGGACTTCGAAAACCCCGCGGCGGTGAACCGCGTGGTTTTCTGCACCGGAAAGGTGTTCTACGATCTCACCGCACACCGGCAGGAGAAAGGGATCACTGACACGGCGATCATCCGCATCGAGCAACTCTATCCGTTCCATCGGCAAATGCTCGAGGCGATGCTTGCGCAATACCCCAACGCATCCCAATTCGTCTGGTGCCAAGAGGAGCCGCTCAACATGGGAGCATGGTCCTACATCTGGCCGCGCCTCGACCGTGCGGTCGGCACCAAGGTGCGCTACGCCGGGCGCGACGCCGCATCCAGCCCGGCCGCCGGATCCAAGGCGGTCCACTACCGCGAGCAGAAGGCGCTGCTTGAACACGCATTCACCGTCTGACAGCATCCCGCATCCCCACTTTCATGACTCACGACGTCACAGTCCCCGCCTCAGGCGAATCCGTCACCAGCGCCAACGTGGCCCGCTGGCACAGGAAGAACGGCGATGCCGTCCGCAAGGGCGAGACACTCGTCACACTTGAAACGGACAAGGTCTCCAACGATTTGGAAGCTGTAGCGGATGGAACCCTTGAAATCCTCGTCGGCGAGGGTGAGGAGGTGGCCATCGGCACCCTCATCGCGCGGATCTCCGCCGTGCAGGGCGGTTCGGCGGCACCGTCTCCGCCCGCGGCAACGCCATCACCTGGCCCTGCGCCGGCACCGGAGCGGCCTTCTGGAAGCATCGATCTCACGGTTCCGGCCGCAGGTGAATCCATCAGCAGCGCCAACATCGCCTCATGGCGGAAAAATGACGGGGACACCGTGAATGCGGGCGATGCGCTGGTGGTGCTGGAAACGGACAAGGTTTCCAACGAATTGGAATCACCGGCGGCAGGGGTATTGCGCATCCTCGTGCCGGAAGGCGAGGAGGTCGCCATCGGCGCCATCATCGCGCGTATCGAGACCGGTGCATCGGCCGCGCCCGCGCAGGCGGCGGCGCCTTCCGCACCTGCTGCTGCCACCGTCCAGCCCGCAGCGTCACCCGCGCCGGTGGCGCCAGCCGCCGCGGAAACCGCCAGACCGCAGCCTGCCATTGTGTTGCCCGCGGAACCGGCGCCCCGTGAGGCACCCGCCGCGCCGGTGCGCGAGGGCCGCACCACGCGCCGCAAGATGTCGATGCTGCGCCGCAAGATTGCGACCCATCTGGTCAACGCGCAGCAAACGGCCGCCATCCTGACGACCTTCAATGAGGTGGACATGAGCGCGGTGATGGACATGCGCAAGGCGGTGCAGGAGGATTTCGTGAAAAAACACGGCGTGAAACTCGGCTTCATGTCGTTTTTCGTCAAAGCGGTTGTCCAGGCGCTCAAGGACATCCCCTCGGTCAACGCGCGCATCGACGGCACGGACATCATTGAGAACCATTTTTACGACATCGGCGTGGCGATCGGCACCGAGAAGGGCCTGGTGGTCCCGGTGATCCGGGATACCGATGCCAAATCCTTCGCTCGCATCGAACAGGACATTCTCGATTACGCCGCCAAGGCGCGCGAGGGCAGGTTGTCCATCGATGACCTGCAGGGCGGCGTGTTCAGCATTTCCAACGGCGGCACTTACGGATCGCTGCTCAGCACCCCGATCCTCAATCCGCCGCAGAGTGGCATTCTCGGCATGCACACCATCCAGCAGCGCCCGGTCGCCATCGCCGGCCAGGTGGTCATCCGCCCGATGATGTATCTCGCCCTCAGCTACGACCACCGCCTCGTGGATGGCAAGGAGGCGGTCACCTTCCTGATCCGCATCAAGGAATGCCTGGAGTCTCCCGGCCGGTTGATGCTCGAGGCCTGACCGCATGGCGGGCCTGCCACTGTTGATTCCACCCTCAAGATCCCGCACGTGAAGCAGGCGCCACTTGGATTCTTCGACTCGGGTGTGGGCGGGCTCACGGTGGTGCGCGCCGTGCAGGAACTGCTGCCGGCCGAGGACATCCTCTATCTGGGAGACACCGCCAGACTGCCCTACGGTTCCAAAAGCCCGGAAACCATCCGCCAGTTCGCGGATGAGGACGCACGGTTCCTGATCGACCGGGGCGTAAAAGCCATCGTCGTGGCCTGCAACACCGCGACCGCCCACGCGCTCCCCGGACTCAGGGAAAGATATCAACTTCCGGTCATCGGCGTGATCGAGGCGGGCGTGGATGCCGCGCTTGCCAACCCGCAGGCCGGACGCATCGGCATCATCGCCACCCGCGGCACTATCCGCTCCCATGCCTATCAACACGCGCTCGCGCTGCGCCGCACCGGACTGATCATCCACGCGGTCGCGGCACCCCTGCTGGTTCCACTGGTCGAGGAGGACTGGCTGGATCACCCCGCCACCGGCATGGTCCTGAAATCCTATCTCGATCCGCTCATCGATCGCGGCATCGACACCCTGATGCTGGCTTGCACGCATTACCCGCTGCTGATTCCCACGCTGCGCCAGCTGCTGCCCGCCGGTGTGGCGCTGATCGATTCCGCCACCACCTGTGCCGAGCATCTGCGGCGCGAGCTCGCACGGCTCGACCTGATGGCCCCGGAACAACGCGATGGCAGCCTGGAAATCCACCTCACCGACCTCTCCGAAGAGTTCGAAACCCTGGCGCGCCGCTTCCTCAAGCGGCCGCCCGGCCGGATCCAGCGCGCCGTGCTGGGTGCGTGAGATCGCGAAATATCGCTTGATCGGGGGCCGGATCCGGAGCAAGAACCCCTTGTCCTTCCTTTTGTTCTTGTGCGCTCCGGCTGTGGCGCGAACAACCCTCGTTCCCGTATCCGCTCGGGCCCATTCACGCCCCCCTGCGTATGGAGTTGTCATTGATTGTTCAATATTTTTTGAACAAAATGTTTCCTCAAAATGATTGAAAACCACACGAAACTCTTCGGCACGGACGGCATCCGGGGCCGGGTGAACGAATTCCCGATCACGGCGGAAGTCGCCCTACGCATGGGCAAGGCGGTGGCCAATGTGCTCCGCTCGCCGGGGCCCAGTCGCAACCGCGTGCTGGTCGGCAAGGACACCCGGATTTCCGGTTACATGCTCGAAACCGCGCTCACCAGCGGTCTGGTCTCGATGGGCATGGATGTGTTCATGGTCGGCCCGCTGCCCACTCCGGCCGTCGCCCACCTGACCAAGTCGATGGGTGCCGCCGCGGGCATCATGATCACCGCCTCACACAATCCCTACGAGGACAACGGGATGAAAATCTTCGGTCCGGACGGATACAAGCTCTCGGATGAGCTTGAGCAACGGATCGAACGCCACATCCTCGGCCAGGAACCGGAGGCCGCGCCGCTGCCTCCACGCCAGATCGGCAAGGCCCACCGGATCGACGACGCCCGCGGCCGCTACATCGAGTTTGCGAAACACACCGCGGACAGCGTGCCTCTCCACGGACTCAAGGTGGTGGTCGATTGCGGCCATGGCGCGGCCTATTTCATCGCCCCGCTCATCTTCAAGGAACTCGGCGCTGAGGTCATCACCACCGGCATCCAGCCGGACGGACTCAACATTAACCACGGTTGCGGGGCGCTGCACCCGGAGAATGCCGCCGAGCTGGTGCGCCGCTACAATGCCGACCTCGGGATTTCCTTCGATGGTGATGCCGACCGGGTCATCTTCACCGATGCCGACGGCAGCGTGGTGGGCGGCGACCGCATCCTCGCTCTCTGCGCCATCAGCATGAAGGAACAGGGAAGACTGCGCAACAACACGCTGGTCGCCACCGTGATGAGCAACCTCGGCCTCAAGGAAACGATGAAAAAGCACGGCATCGCGGTGGAAACCACGGCCGTGGGCGACCGCCACGTGATCGAGTGCATCCGCCGCAACGGCCATTCCTTCGGTGGCGAGAATTCCGGCCACCTCATCTTCGCCGAGCATGCCACCACCGGCGATGGCATCCTCAGCGCCCTGCAGGTCCTGCGCATGATGCGCGACCGCAACGCCACGCTCGCCCAACTGGCCACCGTGATGCACGAGTATCCCTCCCAGTTGGCCAACATGCCGGTGCCGGCCAAACCGCCGATCGAGTCGCTCGGCAAGCTCAGCAAGCTGATGTCGGAGGCCACCGGGGTGTTTGGCGACCATGGCCGCCACCTGATCCGGTATTCCGGCACCGAAAACAAAATCCGCGTGCTGGTGGAGCACCGCGATGCCGATGAATGCCGCAACTGGGTGAACAAGTTCGCCAGCGTCATCCGCGAGGAAATCGGCTGACATCACATGAGCTCCGCGGATTCCAGCACCTGCCACCCGCTTTCCCTGACCCGGGAAATCAGCGGTTTTCCCATTGGCAACCTCCCGCTTGCCGCACACCAGCGGCAGGTTCTCGCGTCATCGGGGCTTGGCGCGCACCCGCATGCCTGGCTGGACCCGGCGGATGTGCGGGATTTCCTGGCCAGCGGTGCCACCGTGATGACGGATGCCGCCGGTCACATGATCGCCTGGCATGGCGATGCCCCGGGTGATGGTGGGATGTTCGAGGCAGGCAACTCGTTTCTGATCCGCTATCCGTGGGACATCCTGCGAGCCAACGAGCAGCACGTGTCGGCCATGGAGCAGGGCAGCATCGAGGGCGGGATCCATGCCGCCGCGGTGGTCGAGGGAGTGCTCCGCCTCGGTCCCGGCAGCCGGATCCTTCCCGGCGTCTTCATCGAGGGCAACGTGATCATCGGAGCCCATTGCAAGATCGGACCGAACTGCCACATCCGCGGCCACACCAGCATTGGCGACCGCTGCCACATCGGCCAGTCAGTCGAAATCAAGAACTGCGTCATCCTTTCCGGAACCAACGTCGGCCATCTCTCGTATGTCGGCGACTCGGTGCTTGGCGAGAACGTCAACTTCGGCGCGGGCACCACCGTTTCCAACCTGCGTCACGACGGGAAAAGCCACCGCTCGCGCGCGGGTGGCGTGCTGGTGGACACCGGCCGCCGCAAGTTCGGAACCATCGTCGGCGACGGCGTGCACACGGGCATCAACACCACCATCTATCCGGGCCGCAAACTCTGGCCCGGAACCACCACCCTGCCGGGGGAAATCGTCCGCAAGGATGTTTCCTCCGCGGGATGATTTTCCAACCCCTGTCATCATGTGCGGAATCGTAGGATACATCGGCAAGGCGGACGCGACCAGCGTGCTCATCAACGGTCTCAGGCGCCTCGAATACCGCGGCTACGACTCCGCGGGCGTCGCGGTTCTCGATGACGGCAGGCTCGCCCTCGCCAAGGCCGCGGGAAAAGTCTCGGCACTCAACGAGCGCGCGCGCGCCGATTGGCCCTCACGGCGGTTCGCAAGCGCCTCCACCGGCATCGCCCACACCCGCTGGGCCACCCACGGCCCGCCCACCGAGGCCAACGCACACCCGCATCTCGACCACTCCGGAGACATCGCGCTCGTTCACAACGGAATCATTGAAAACTACCGGGCCCTGCGCACACGCCTCGAGGCCAAAGGGCATCTGTTCCTGTCCGAGACCGATACCGAGGTGCTCGCCCACCTGATCGGCGACAACGACAGGGGCGATCTGTTCCAGGCGGTCTGCGACGCACTGCACCAGGTGGAGGGCACCTTCGGCATCGCCGTGCTGTCCGCGCGCGAACCGCAGCGGATCATCGCCGCGCGCCGCGGCAGCCCGATCGTCATCGGCGTGGGGGACGGAGAGAGCATCATCGCGTCTGATGCCGCGGCGATCGTATCCCACACGCGCCGCGTGATCTATCTCGATGACAACGACATCGCCATCGTCACCGCGGATTCGGTCGAGGTGCGCGATCTCGACAACATCCCGGTCGCCCGCGAGATCGCGGAGCTGGGAGCGGACACCACCGCCGCCGAGAAGGGCGGCTTCGAGCATTTCATGCTCAAGGAAATCCACGAACAGCCGGAATCACTGGCAAATGCCGTGCGCGGACGCCTCGATTTCAACATCGGCTCATCCGTGCTTGCCGGAATGGGCACCTCGCCCCGCGAACTCGCCGAGCTGGAGCGCGTGGTGCTGGTCGGCTGCGGCACCTCGCTGCACGCCGGCCTGGTGGGCGAGTATGCCTTCGAGGATCTTGCGGGAGTCCATGCCGAAGTCCAGCAGGCGGCGGAATTCCGCTACCGCAACCCGATCCTTGGAAGCCGCGATCTGGTGGTCGCCATCTCCCAGTCGGGTGAAACCGCGGACACCCTGGCGGCAGTGCGCGAGGCGCGGCAGAAGGGGGCCTTCGTGATGAGCTTGTGCAATGTCGTGGGTTCGACAATCGCCCGCGAAACCGGACGCGGCGTGTATCTCCACGCGGGGCCGGAAATCTCGGTGGCATCCACCAAGGCCTTCACCTGCCAGGTGGCGGTGCTGCTGATGATGGCCCTCAAGCTCGGCCGCGGCAGGCGGTTTTCCCGCGACGAGGGCATCCGCTTCAGCCGCGAAATCGAGCGCATCCCCTCGCTGGTGGAGGATGTGATCCGGCAGGGTCCGCGCATCGCGGGGATTGCGGCAGCCTATGCCCGCAACGAACACGCCTTTTTCATCGGCCGCGGGCCGATGTATCCGGTGGCGCTCGAGGGCGCGCTCAAGCTCAAGGAGATTTCCTACATCCATGCCGAGGGCTACCATGCCGCCGAACTGAAGCACGGGCCGATCGCCCTGCTCACCCGCGACACCCCGGTGATCGCCATCGCCTGCGATGTCCCGGGCAGGGATAAGACGCTCGGCAACGTCGAGGAATGCCGTGCCCGCGGCGCACGCATCCTCGGCCTGGTCACCCGCGGCGATGACGAGGCTGCGGCCTGCATGGACGACTCGATCGCCATCGAGCGCTGCCACCCGCTGGTCGCCACCATCCCGGCCGTGGTCGCCCTGCAGATGTTTTCCTATCACGTCGCCCGCCACCGCGGCTGCGAGATCGACCAACCCCGCAATCTGGCCAAAAGCGTCACCGTGGAGTGAGACCCGCCCGGCCGGGGATGTCACGGATCCGCCTGGAAAGGCGGACGTGCATGCCGCTTGACCGCGCAGGGTGGCGGATTTCATGCTGTTTGCCATGCGCATCCTCACCGGCCTCCAGCCCAGCGGCAGATTGCACGTTGGCAATTACTTCGGCGCGATCGAGCCCGCCGTGCAGCTTCAGGACCAGGGCGAGGCGTTTTATTTCATCGCGGACTACCACGCGATGACCACCACCCGCGATCCGCAGGCGCTGCGCGCCAACGTGCGCGAACTCGCGGTGGATTTCCTCGCCTGCGGTCTCAACCCGGATCGCGCGGTGTTCTTCCGCCAAAGCGCGGTGCCCGAGGTCAATGAGCTGGCATGGATCCTCTCCACAGTCTGCCCGATGAGCCTGCTCTCCAAGTGCCACTCCTACAAGGACAAGACCGCGCAGGGCATCTCGCCGCATCACGCGCTGTTCGCCTATCCGGTCCTGATGGCTGCGGACATCCTGCTTTACGATGCAAACAAGGTGCCGGTGGGAAGGGACCAGAAACAACATCTCGAGGTGGCCCGCGATCTGGCGGTGAAACTCAACGATGCCTATGGTGAGGGCACCGTGGTGGTTCCTGATCCGATCATCCGTGCCGATACCGCAGTGGTCCCCGGGCTCGACGGCCGCAAGATGAGCAAAAGTTACGACAACACCCTGCCGATTTTCGGAGAGGAGAAACCGTTGCGCAAACTCATCATGAGGATCCTCACCGACTCCACGGCGCTGGAGGAACCGAAACCTTTGGAAAACTCGACGATCCTGCCGCTCTACAGGCTCTTCGCCGACGATGCCGCGTATCAGCAAATGGTGGACGATCACCAGCGCGGTGGCACCGGCTACGGCGATTTCAAAAAACGCCTGGCGGACGCCCATTGGGAGTTCTTCGCGCCGATGCGTGAACGCAGGCTCGCCATTCTCGCGGATCCGGGATATGTGGATGAAGTGTTGGAGACCGGCGCGGCACGGGCACGCGCGGAAGCGGCAAAGGTGCTCGACCGCGTGCGCCATGCCGTGGGCCTGGGATGAGATTTCCGCCGCAAGTCATCACGCCATGAAGCCACGCGTCCTCTGCCTGCTTGCCGACGGTTTCGAGGAAATCGAACTGGTGGCACCCGCAGACCTGCTGCGCCGCGCGGGCGTCGAGGTTGTGATCGCCTCGCTGCACGGCCGGTCTGCCACCGGCCGCAATGGCATCCGCATCGAGGCGGATGCCGCACTCGACGATCTGCAGGCGGAGCGCTTCGACCTGCTTCTCATTCCTGGCGGTCCGGGGGTGGGAGTGCTCCGGCGCGACGGCCGCGCGGCCGCGCTCGCCCGTGATTTCCATGCGGCCGGCAAACCCGTGGCGGCAATCTGCGCGGCCCCGCTGGTGCTGGCCGATGCCGGCCTGCTCGCAAGCCGCCGCTTCAGCGCCCATGATTCGGTAAGAAACGAGCTTCCCGGGGCGGCGGGCGAGCGCGTGACCGAGGACGGCAACCTGATCACTTCGCGCGGTGCCGGCACCGCCATCGACTTCGGGCTGGCGCTGGTCGCACGGCTTGCGGGCCGCGATGCCGCACTCCGTGTTGCCTCGGAGATCATGGCCTGATGCGCCGCGGCCAATCGCCGCTTGCCTTGGGCCGCTCCGTCGGGAATCTTGCGCGCGTCGTGCCCGCCGCCTCCCGCAAGCCGTTCTGGCTCCTGCCCAGCCTGCTGAGTCTGGATGCGCCGCTCGTCGCCATGGCATGGCTTTATGTCTTCGCCAAAACCTGGCGCTTGGGATACCACCCGTGGGTGGCGTATGCCACGCTCGGCTTTGCCGTTTGGAGCGTCCGCACGGCCGACCGCCTGTTGCTGGCCTCGCTTGCCGAGGGTCCGGAGGAGCGCATGGATCCGCGCCTGCGTTTTCACAGGCGCCACAGCCGCGTCCTGCGCGCCGGTCTGGTGGCAGCCGTGGCGGCCGCCGTGTATCTGGTGGTCACCGGGATGCCGATGGCGATCTACAAGCACCTGCTGCTGTGCGGTTTGCTGGTCGCGGGTTTTTTTGGTCTTTCCATGCTCTCATCGCAGAATCCCCGGGAGGTTCCGCTATCGCGGGACATCACCGCGGGTCTCGCCCTTGCATGCGCCACCGCCACGGCCGCCCATGTTTACCGTTCCGAATTCGGCATCGCGGACATGCTGGCCTCCCGCGAGTTCCTCTGCTTCAGTGTGCTGTGCATCCTCAACATCTCCGCCGTCGACTTGTGGGAGCATGCCTCACGCTGCGCGGATCCGGATATTAAGGCGGGCGATGAGCTCTCGCTCACCCTGCCGCTCACCCTGCTCGGTGGCGCCTCCCTCGCATGCGCCCTGCTCGATTCCGAGCACGCATCGCGTCCGTTTTTCCACGCGCTGCTCACGGGTGCGGGACTGCTCTATGTGCTGAACCGCCAGCGTCACCGGTTTCCCGCGGATGCGCTGCAACCGCTGGCACATCTGTCCTTGCTGGCTCCGGTGCTGGTGTTCATCATCGCATCCCGTCCGGCATTCCGTTGAATGATACTTGCAGGGCGGCCTCACGGCATCCAACATCACAGCCTCAATGCAGTCCAACGAAG
>JBIJBN010000206.1:0-4066 GCA_044345175.1 Luteolibacter sp. | reverse complement strand
GCGCCCATCAGGAAGCGGTCGCATTCGCGGGCGGCGCCGCGGCCCTCGTTGATGGCCCAGACCACGAGTGACTGGCCGCGCCGCACATCCCCTGCGGCGAAGATGCCCGGGATGTTGGTGGTGAATTTCCCGTGTTCCGCCTTGATATTGGAGCGGGTGTCGGTTTCCAGGGTGAACTGTTGGACGATTTGCGGTTCGGGGCCGAGGAAGCCCATGGCCAGCAGCACCAGCTGGGCCGGGATGGTGCGGGTGGTTCCGGGTTTTTCCCTGGGGAGGTAGCGGCCGTTTTCGTGAGCCCATTCGATATCGCAGATTTCCAAGCCCGTCAGGTTGCCATCCTTGTCCTTGAGGAAGCGTTTGGTCTGGACGAGGTACTGGCGCGGATCCTGGCCCTGCACTGCGGCGGCCTCCTCCTGGCCGTAGTCCATCTTGTAGACCTTCGGCCATTCGGGCCACGGGTTGTCCGCGGCGCGTTCGAGCGGGGGCTTGGGCATGATTTCCAGCTGCACCACGCTCCTGCAGCCGTGGCGCAGGCTGGTGCCCACGCAGTCGGTGCCGGTGTCGCCGCCGCCGATGACGACCACGTCCTTGTCCTTGGCGTTGAGTGACGGGATGCCGCCGTCGAAACGGTGGTCCAGCTGGTAGCGGGTGTTTTCCGTTAGAAACTCCATCGCGAGGTGGACGCCCTTGGCATCGCGGCCATCGACCGGGAGGTCGCGGCCGAGGGTGGCACCGCAGCAGAGCACGATGGCATCGAAATCCGCGCGGAGTTTTCCGGCGGTCCACTCCGTGTCATGGCCGATGTGCACTCCGGTTTTGAAAACGACGCCCTCTGCGGCGAGCAGGTCCACGCGGCGCTGGACGACGAGTTCCTTGTCGAGCTTCATGTTGGGGATGCCATACATGAGCAGGCCGCCGATGCGGTCGGCACGCTCGAACACGGTGACGGCGTGGCCGGCCTGGTTGAGCTGGTCTGCGCAGGCGAGTCCGGCCGGGCCGGAGCCGATCACGGCGACTTTTTTGCCGGTGCGTTTTTCCGGCATGCGCGGGACGACCCATCCCTCCGCCCAGCCCTTGTCGATGATGGCGCACTCGTTGTCCTTGATGGTGACGGGAGGTTCGATCACGCCGAGTACGCAGGATCCCTCGCAGGGTGCGGGGCAGACGCGTCCGGTGAATTCGGGGAAATTGTTGGTCTTGTGCAGCCGGTCGAGCGCCTCTTTCCAGCGGCCGCGGTAGATGAGGTCGTTCCACTCCGGGATCAGGTTGTGGATCGGGCATCCGGAGGCCATGCCGGACACCAGGTTGCCGGTGTGGCAGAATGGCGTGCCGCAGTCCATACAGCGGGCTCCCTGTGCCTGGCGCAGTTTGTCATCGCCATGGATCTTGAACTCGCGCCAGTGGCTGATGCGTTCGATTGGAGCGGCCTCGGAGTCCTTTTTGCGCTGGATCTCCATGAATCCGGTGGGTTTGCCCATGGTGCTGGTGGATGTGTGGTTAGAGATGGGGGACGGGATGTTGGAGACCTCAGTTTCCGCCGATGCGGGAGAGGTCCTTGAGGTTTTCCTCGAAGGCGGCCATGGCGGCCTCGTCGCCGGAGAGGCCCTGTTCCTCGACCTTGCGGAAGCATTCGAGCATGCGCTCGTAGTCGCGCGGGAAAACCTTGAAGAACCTGGGCAGCTCCGCCTCCCAGTGGTCGAGCAGGAAGCGGCCGCGTGCGGATCCCGTGAGTTCCACGTGCCTTTCGATCTCGGACTTCACGGCGGCGATGTCGGCATCGCCGCATTCGATGAGGCGGTAGAGATTGACCATTTCGCGGTTGAGGCGTTTTTCGAACAATCCGTCGGCATCATACACGTAGGCGATGCCGCCTGACATGCCTGCGGCGAAGTTGCGTCCGGTTTCGCCGAGGACGATCACCTGGCCACCGGTCATGTATTCGCAGCCGTGGTCGCCGACGCCCTCGACGACGGTTTTGACGCCCGAGTTGCGCACGCAGAAGCGTTCACCGGCGATGCCGTTGATGTAGGCGGAGCCCGAGGTGGCGCCGTAGAATGCGACGTTGCCGATGAGGATGTTCTCCTCCGCCTTGAAGCGCGAGCCCTTGGGCGGGTAGATGATGATTTTGGCGCCGGAGAGGCCCTTGCCGACGTAGTCGTTGGCATCGCCCTCGAGTTCGAAGGTCATGCCTGCCGGGCAGAAGGCCGCGAGCGACTGGCCGGCGCTGCCGTGGAACTTGATGTGGATGGTGTCCTCTGGCAGGCCCTTGCCGCCGTGTTTGCGGGTGACCTCGCTGCCGGTGATGGTGCCTGCCACGCGGTTGATGTTGATGACCGGCAGTTCGACGCGGACTTTCTCGCCGCGGTCGATGGCGGGTTTGCAGAGTTTGAGCAGCATCGTCATGTCGAGCGACTTGGCCAGTCCGTGGTCCTGTTCTTGCTGGCAGTGGGTGCCGACCTCCTCGCCGACATCCGGCTTGTGGAAGATGGTGGTGAGGTCGACGCCGGCGGCCTTCCAGTGGTCGGTGGCCTCGCGGGTGTCGAGGCATTCGACCTTGCCGACCATTTCGTTGATGGTGCGGAAGCCGAGGCTGGCCATGATTTCGCGCATTTCCATGGCGATGAAGGTCATGAAATTGACGACGTGTTCCGGTTTGCCGGTGAAGTTCTTGCGCAGTTTGGGGTCCTGGGTGGCGACGCCGACCGGGCAGGTGTTTTTCTGGCACACGCGCATCATGAGGCAGCCGACGGAAACCAGCGGTGCGGTGGCGAATCCGAATTCCTCGGCGCCGAGCAGGGCGGCGATGGCCACGTCGCGGCCGGTCTTGAGCTGGCCGTCGGTTTCGAGCACCACACGCGAGCGCAGGTCGTTGAGCAGGAGGATCTGGTTGGTTTCGGCAAGGCCGAGTTCCCACGGGGCGCCGGCGTTGTAGATCGAGGATGATGGCGAGGCGCCGGTTCCGCCGTCGTGGCCGGCGATCAGGATGACATCCGCGTGGGCCTTGGCGACGCCTGCGGCGATGGTTCCCACGCCGACCTCGGCGACCAGTTTGACGTTGATGCGGGCGCGGGGGTTGGCGTTCTTGAGGTCGTGGATGAGTTCCGCGAGATCCTCGATGCTGTAGATGTCGTGGTGTGGCGGTGGTGAGACCAGGCCGACCCCGGGAGTGGAATAGCGGACCTTGGCGACCCACGGGTAGACCTTCGAGCCCGGCAGTTCGCCACCCTCGCCGGGCTTGGCACCCTGGGAGATCTTGATTTGGATTTCATCGGCATTCACCAGGTATTCGCTGGTCACGCCGAAGCGGCCGGAAGCCACCTGTTTGATGGCGGAGCGTTTGCTGTCGCCATTGGGCAGCGGGATGTAGCGTTCCGGGTCCTCGCCGCCCTCGCCGGTGTTTGACTTGCCGCCGATGCGGTTCATGGCGATTGCGAGTGTTTCGTGGGCCTCCTGTGAGATCGAGCCGTAGGACATGGCGCCGGTTTTGAAGCGGCGGGTGATAGCCTCGACCGGTTCCACCTCGTCGAGCGGGACGGGCTGGCGGTGGTTTCGGAATTTCATCAATCCGCGCAGGGTGGAGAGGTTCTCGCCCTGGTCGTTGATCTTGCGGGCGTATTCCTTGTAAACCTCGTAGCTGCCGGTGCGCACCGCCTTTTGAAGCAGGTGGATGGTTTCCGGATTGAAAAGGTGGAACTCGCCGTCCTTGCGCCACTGGTAGAGTCCGCCGGAGTCCAGCGCGCGTTCTTCGGCATCGATGTGGCGGTCCGGGAAGGCCGCGCGGTGGCGGATGAGCGCCTCTTCGGCGATCTGTTCGATGCCGGAGCCCTTGCAGCGGCTGGAGGTGCCGCTGAAGTATTTGTTCACCACTTCGAGTTTGAGGCCGATGGTTTCGAAGACCTGTGCGCCGCGGTAGGAGGCGACGGTGGAGATGCCCATCTTTGCCATGGTCTTGACCACGCCCTTGATCGAAGCCTTGAGGTAGTTGCTGACGGCCTTTTGATAATCCATGTCGAGCATCTCATCCTTGATCATGCGGTGGATGGAATCGAATGCCATGTAGGGGTTG
>JBIJBN010000305.1:0-2635 GCA_044345175.1 Luteolibacter sp. | reverse complement strand
CCTCGGCAAGGAATTTGGCGGCCACCGCGCCATCCACCACGCGGTGATCGCATGAGAGGCCGAGGTTCATGCGCAGACCGGGGACGATCTGGCCGTTTTTGACCACGGGCTTTTCGATGGCGGCGCCAACGGAGAGGATTGCCGCCTGGGGCGGGTTGATGATGGCGTCGAACGATTCGATACCCCACGCACCGAGGTTCGACACGGTGATGGTGCCGCCATCAAACTCGTCAGGCCTGAGTTTTTTCTCCTTGGCACGTGCCGCGAAGTCCTTCACTTCACGAGAGATTGCCAGCAGGGATTTGGATTCCGACTCCTTGATGACCGGTGTGACCAAGCCATCATCCACCGCCACGGCCACGGACAAGCCGATGTGTTTGAACCTGACAATGTGGTCGCCCGCGAAAGAAGCGTTGATCGCGGGAACCGCCTGAGCCGCGGTAATGACCGCCTTGAGGACGAAATCATTGACCGAGTATTTGTTGCCGTGGGTTTTTTCCGCCTGGTCGTTCGCTTGTTTACGAAGCGCCATGAGCGGCCCGGCATCGACCTCGAGATGCAGGTAAAAATGAGGAATTGTCACCTTGGAGGTGAGCAGGCGCGAAGCGATCACCTTGCGCATCGTGCTGAGCTCGATGGTCTCATCCCCGGTTTTGGCGACCGGCAAGATTGCCTGTGGCGCGGGGGTTGAGGCGACGGCCTGCGGTGTTGCGGCGGCCTTGGACTTCACGGCAGCGGTGAGGGCTGCTGCAGCAGCGGCTTCGGTGGACGGGGCGGGCTTGCCGGTTTTGCCCGCGGCAGCTGCCTCCACATCCGCGCGGGTGATCCGGCCGGCGGGGCCACTGCCGGTCAGGAGCGAGAGGTCGACCCCAAGTTCCTTGGCCACCTTGCGCGCCAAGGGCGACGCGACGACGCGGCTGCCGGCATTGGCGGATTTGGGCGCCTTGGCAGGGCTGGCGGCTGCGGGCGGGGTGGTCGCTGCAGGTGCGGCGGCTGCCGGGCCGACATGCAGGTGCGCCTCATCAGGCGCGCTGCCGGAATCCCCGTTCAGCACCGCGAGGATCGAGCCAATCGGGGCTTTTTCTCCGGCCTGGACGCGGATTTCCGTGAGCACCCCGTCATCGAACGCCTCCATTTCCATGGTCGCCTTGTCGGTTTCCACATCCGCGAGCACATCGCCGATTTCCACGGTATCGCCGACGTTTTTGTGCCATTTGACAAGGGTTCCCTCGGTCATGGTGTCCGAGAGTTTGGGCATTTCGATGTTCACAGGCATGGCGATGGATGGTGCTGCCGCGGAAAGTGCGGGAAACACCGGAGGAATTCCAGTTTTTTCCCGATAGGACTATCGGGGTTGGGGCCGCCAGGCAGCGCGGTAGCCGCGCAGGAAGCTGGCATGGAACAGGCGCGGGACCTGGGCGATGTGGCGGCTGTCCGATGCACCAAGGCCCGCGCGTTGGTCGAGTTGGGCGTATCTTGCGCCCATGATCTCATAGGTTCGTTCGTTTTGGGGTGCCGGAGGCCGGCTTGCGAACTGGATGTCGTAGGCCTCGACATAGCCGCGGGTGAAGTCTGCGCGTTTCTCGCGCGGGATGGCCGCGTGGTGGCGGGCGGGGTTCTTGGGTGCGCCGGCCCGGGCTTCCTGGGCACCCACCGCCAGCCCCCTCTGATAGAACTGGCGGCCGGCACCTGCGAATTCCCGGTCATAGGCCTCGACATAGCCGCGCGTGAAGTCTGCGCGTTTCTCGCGCGGGATAGGGGCGTGGTAGCGGGCCGGATCCTTGGGAGCGCCGCCTTTGGCGTCCCGCGCTCCTTGGGCGATTCCCTGTTGGTAAAACTGGGGGCCGGCACCGGCGAACTCACGATCGTAAGCTTCGACATAGCCTCGAGTGAAGTCGGCGCGTTTCTCGCGCGGGATGGGGGCGTGGTAGCGGGCCGGATCCTTGGGAGCGCCGGCGCGGGCGTCGCGGCTGCCGTGGGCCATGCCCTCCTTGTGGTAGCGGCCTGCCTGAGCCGCCAGTTGGTCGTATCCGGTATTGTAGCCGAGCACGAATTGCGGGATGGCGGCGGGCGGGACCGCGCCGCTCCAGCGGGCCGGTGATTTCGACAAGCCGGACCGGGCGTCCACTTCGCCGCGGGCGAATCCCTCACGATAGGCATTCGAAGCCACGGCCGATCCGGGCAAAAGCCCGCGCGCATCCTTGGACTGGGCCCGCGCTGCGGGTGTGAAGCCGATCACACACAACCATGTGCAGGCAAGCAGCGTTCCCGCGACCATGGCCGATACCCGATGGGAAAAATGGATTTGATGGAGCATTGCCGATGGTCTGCAAATCACGGCTTTTGCGTCAAGTCCCCAATGATGCGGCGGCGATGGGAGGAGTGCTGTGCGTTCCCGCTCGTGAGGCCGCCGGCTCCATCCGGCATCTCAGGGGCCGGTGACCGCGAGGCGCACGAACTTGCGCGCGCCCAGCGGCGCGGAAAAGGTGTAGGTGATTTGGTTGCCGGTGATGCTTATGTTGGCACCCGGTTGGGGCGCGGCGCTCCATGGGCCGGCCAGTGTGTCGGAGGTTTCGACGTGGAAGTGGGTTCCATACAGGCCGACGTAGTCCGCGGCCTTGGTCCAGGTGATGCT
>JBIJBN010000204.1:0-4084 GCA_044345175.1 Luteolibacter sp. | reverse complement strand
GCCAGCCGCGCCACATGGGCATACCTCGGCCTGATCGCCCTGCTGGCGGTGGTCGCCACCATCGAGTATTTCCGCATGCTGCGCGCGGCGGGCGTGGGTTGTTTTCCGCGTTTCGGGCTGGCGGTGGCCGCGGGCCACATGCTGGCGCTGCTCGGATTTTATCAATCGGGGAACGCGCCCCCGGCATGGTGGGAGCCGTTGGTGTTCAGCACGCTGCTGGGCGGTGCATTCACGCTGCAGTTGCGCGAGCCGGTGCGCGGCACGGCCCCGCTGTTATCGGTGGCCGCCACACTGCTTGGCTTCGGCTACATCGCGTTCCTGTTCGGCTTCACGGCGCATTTGCTTTTCGTCGTTCCGGGCGCGCTGGATGAGCCCGGCCGCGTCGGCGCGCATGGCGCGTTCCTGTTGTTGTGGTTGCTGGCGGTGACCAAGTTCACCGACATGGGCGCCTACCTCACCGGCTCGCTGGCGGGCCGCCACAAGATGATCCCCCACATCAGCCCGGGGAAAACGTGGGAGGGATTCGCCGGCGCGCTGTTGTTTGCCCAACTGGCGGCATGCGGGCTATATGCGGCGTTTCCCGCACAGCTCGCGTTTTTCGGCGGCTGGCACCATGTGATCGCCCTGGGCTTGCTGCTCGCGGTGCTTGCGGTGATCGGCGATCTCGCGGAGAGCGTCGTCAAGCGCGCGCTCGATGCCAAGGATTCCGGACGCATGCTTCCGGGCATCGGCGGCTCGCTGGATTTGATCGACAGCATTTGTTTCACCGCTCCGGCGCTGTATTTCTATCTGAAATGGTTCCTGCTTCCCGCCGCATGAATACCCGCCGCAAGCGCCGCGTCGTCCTTCTGGGATCCACCGGTTCCATCGGTTGCTCGACCCTCAAGGTCGCGCGCGACCTGCCGGATCACATCGAATTGGTCGGCCTCGCCGCAAATGACAACATCGTCAAACTCGCCGCCCAGGCCCGGGAAACGGGCGTGCGCCACGTGGCGTTGCATGACACCGCCATGGCCGGGGCGCTGCGCGGGCTGTTGCCGGCGGACGTGTGCGTCCACGCCGGAGCACAAGGGTTGCTGGATCTCGCCACTCTGGCGGATGCGGATGTCGTGCTGGTGGCGATTGTGGGGACCGCGGGTCTGGGACCGGCGCTCGCGGCGATCGAGGCCGGCAAGGATCTCGCCATCGCATCCAAGGAGATCCTGGTGATGGCCGGCGAGACGGTCACGGCCGCCGCAGCGCGCAAGGGGGTGCGGCTGCTGCCGGTGGACAGCGAGCACAATGCGGTTTTCCAATGCCTCGACGGCAGGGACGCGGATGCCGCGGATGTCTCCCGCCTTGTTCTAACAGCCTCGGGCGGACCGTTCCGGAAGCTGCCCGCGGGCGAGCTCGCCCGGGTGACGCCGGAACAGGCGCTCAAACATCCCACATGGAACATGGGGCCGAAAATCACCATCGATTCCGCCACGCTTTTCAACAAGGGGCTCGAAATGATCGAGGCGCGCTGGCTGTTCGACATCGGCATGGAAAAGATCGATGTGGTGATCCACCCGCAGAGCATCATCCACTCGATGGTCGAGTTCGTCGATGGCTCGGTGCTCGCCCAGATGAGCCGCCCCGACATGTGTTTTCCCATCCAATACGCGCTCACCTGGCCCGCTCGCGTCCAAGGATCGCTCGAGCCGCTGGATTTCCCGGCGCTGGGGAGGTTGGAATTCGAGGCTCCGCGCCACGATGACTTCCCCGCGCTCTCGCTCGCCCGCAGGGCCGGGCTGGCGGGCGGCACACTGCCGGCGGTTTACAATGCCGCCAACGAGGTGGCGGTGGCCGCCTTTCGCGAAGGGCGCCTGTCGTTTCCCGGCATCTGGGAGTGCGTCGCCGCCGTAATGGACGCGCACGAGCTGCGGGCATCCCCGGCGCTCGGCGAGATCATCGCCGCGGACCAATGGGCGCGACGGCAGGCCGAGGCATCATGCGGGACGGGCGGACCAGGCCGCCGGGAAGCCTGACGCCACCGCCGCGTTTTTTCGGATTCCATCCGATCCGGGCGATGGCCTAGCCTCGATGCCATGCACCCCTTGAGCCGATTGCTGGTGGCATGCGCCGTCATGCTGGCCGCCGAATCCCGCGGCAACCCCGCCGAGGCCCGGCGCATCCAAACATCATGGCAGCTCGCGATGGAAAACTGGTCGCTCGCCACCCGGGCCGCCACCACCCCGGAGGAACGCGACGCCGCAATCGCCAAGCAACCAGACACCCTGCCCTATGCCCGCGACATGTGGAGGCAGATCGGCCCCAACCTGGATCAGGAATGGACCCTCGAACCGGCGGCGTGGTTCCTGCGCGTCGCACCGGGCCTCAAGACCCCTCAGCCGGATGGCTCCGCTGGTCCGGCCTTCACCGCGGAGATCGACGCGATTCTCTCCGCCATTGAATCCCACCACCTGCAAAACCCGGACATGGTTTCCACATGCATGGCACTCGCCAGCCTGCGCGGTCCCCGCGCGCTCGCATTGCTGGAAAAAATCCAAACCACACACCCGGATCCCGGAATCCAGGGCGTGGCCGCACTGGCCGCCGCACTGATCTTCAAATCCCTCGGCGATGATCCCGAACTCACCCGCAAACGCCTCACTTGCCTGCGCAAGGCCATTATCCAGAGCTCGGACGTCGACCTCGGCGGAGTCACCGTGGCCAAACTCGCCGAAGACGAACTCCACATCATCCGCTACCTCGGAAAAGGCCGGGTCGCACCGGACCTCTCCGGAACGGACTCCGCCGGCCAGCCGGTCAAACTCAGCGACTTCCAGGGCCGCGTCATCATTCTGCTGTTCTGGCACAGCGCCATGCCGGAGGCCGGCCGCGTCATCGGGATCACTGCGGAAATGGCCGCAAGATTCGATGGCAAACCACTCACCGTGCTCGGCGTCAATCAGGACCCGCTCGCCCAACTCAGGGCCATGGAGGCGGATGATCGTGTCACCTGGCGGAATTTTTCAGACCCCTCCAGCCAACTCGCCCGGGAATACCGCGTGACCTCATGGCCGATGGCCTACGTGCTGGATGGCCAGCGCCAAATCCACTACGCAGGCCCGCCGGGATCCTTCGCCGAGCTCACCGCTGCGGCCCTGTTGGCCGAAACCAAGCCGCCATCCGGCAGATAAGCCGCCCACACACCTTGTCCGTGGAAAAACATCCTCCGGGCCGGACTTCCTCATTGATTTCGCCATCACCACCGCTTTGATTTCTCTTCCGCAGTTCGTCACTGATCCGATCATGGCCGCCGACCTTCCACAACCCCCCACACCCCTCGCCGAAATTTCCCAAGGCCCCGGCGCCTTCGAGCGGTTTCTCGACAGAAACCAAGCCCTCCTCATCGCCCTGACGATCCTGCTGGTGATCGCCGCGGCGGCACTGGTCGTCTATCGCGGCATCAATCAAAGCCGTGAGGAAACCGCCGGCGCCGCCCTGGTCAAAGCGGCGGATCCCGCCAGCCTGCAGGCCGTCATTGAGGAGCACGCCGCCACTCCCGCGGCCGCCAGCGCGATGGTCCTGCTGGCGGACATGCATTGGAGCGAAGGGCGGCAGGACGACGCGATCACCACGCTGCGCGAGTTCATCGCCACTCGTCCCGGCCACCCGGCCATGGCCAGCGCCCAAGCGAGCCTCGGCTCCAAACTCATGGCCCAAGGCAAGGCCGCGGATGCCGCGCAGGTGTTCCAACAAATTGCCGATGACCCGCAAGCGCGCTTCCTCGCTCCGTTCGCCCTGATTTCACTCGGAGACATCGCAAGGACCGGCGGTGATCCGGAAAAAGCGGCCACCTTCTACAACAAGGTGAAAACCGAGCACCCGGAGAGCGGTTTCACCCAAACCGCCACCAGCCGGATCGCCACCCTCAAGGCGAAACCACCGGTGGAGGTGGAGCCCGCGCCGCCCGCGCCGGCGGCCGATGCATCCGCACCCGCCGCCACCACCGCGCAGCCCGAAGCACCCGCCCCACCCGCGGCCGAAGGCGAATCACCACCCGCTCAAACATCCCCGGAACCCTGAGACCCGCCCTCCCTCATTCCAGAACCCCAAC
>JBIJBN010000205.1:0-4084 GCA_044345175.1 Luteolibacter sp. | reverse complement strand
GCCCAAGCCCGATATCATCATCGCCGCAGGCCATCGCACCCACCTGCCGCTGCTCTGGTTCGCACGCAAACACCGCGCAAAGAGCATCGTGCTGATGCGCCCGAGCCTGCCGCTTTCATGGTTCGACCTCTGCATCGCGCCGGAGCACGATTTTCCGAACGGCTGCGATCGCCCGAACGTCATCCTCACCCGCGGCGCGCTCAACCGGGTCATACCCGCCGACGGTGAAAAATCCGGCAAGCTCATTCTCATCGGCGGACCGTCGAAGACGCATGGCTGGGATGGCGGGGCCTTGCTCAACATGCTGGTCGCCATCACCGGCGACGGCACCGGTTGGGAGCTCACCGACTCACGCCGCACACCCGAGGGGTTTCTCGATCAGGTGCGTGAAAAACTGCCACAAATCAGCGTGATTTCCCATACGCAAACCCCACCTGATTGGGTGCCGAACACACTTCGTCAGGCCGCCGAGGTCTGGGTCACCGAGGATTCCGTATCGATGATCTACGAAGCCCTCACCAGCGGCGCGCGCGCCGGCCTGCTACCGATGCCAAGACTGGTGGCAAGCTCACGCGTCGTGCATGGCATCGATGGGCTGGCGGCAGAAGGCTATCTGACATCTTTCGCTGAATGGCAGGCGACAGGCATGCTGGGATGCCCACCGGAGCGATTGGACGAAGCTTGCCGTTGCGCGGCGATGGTCGGTGGCAAATGGATGGGAGGAGTCGCATGAGATCCGATCGACGCAGGGTCCTCATCATCCATAAAGGCGGGCGGGTGCACACGTGGTGCGGCGATCTCTTGGCGGGTTTTTGTGAGATCGGCTGCGAGGTGCGGGCCATCGCCCTGCGATCGCGGAATTGGCAGGAACGCCGTGTGCAGTGGAGCGGCGGAGGGAAGCTCTGGCACAACCGCGCGACCCTGGAGCGTTGTGCCGGAAACATTGCCTCATTTCGTCCGGAATTGATCGTGCTGCTCAATTTCGCGGGGCTGCCCGAAGCCGCTGCCCGCGCGCTGCGCCGTGCCGCGGGTGGTGGCGTGCCGCTCGTCGCATGGCTGGCGGATCATATCTCGGCCCTTCCGCCAGGATCCATGCCGAATCTCGATGGCGTGCATGCCTTCGACAGCGCCACCCTCGAAATGTTGAGCGCCGCATACCGCGGCAGCGGCGCACGCTTGGACTTCCTTCCGTTGGCGGTGAATCCGGCACGGTTTCCGAACCGAGGAACATCATGGCCGCTGCGCCGCAAAGGTTTGGTTTTCGTAGGCAACAACACGGCCGGACGCCGGGAAATGATGCGGAAGTTCATGGATGCGGGCGGGGCGCTCACCACTTACGGGCCGGGCGCTGCCGCAGGCCTCCGCATCTGGCGCCGCAGCCGGATATCGCCCGCAGGCTCGGCCCGGATCTACGGATCCTTCCAAGGCGTGTTCAACCTGCTCCAGCCACCCAACACCGTCAACGGCCTCAACCTGCGTGCCTACGAAGTCCCCGCCAGTGGAGGGCTTGGCACTTACCCACTCACACCGGATTTGGCGCTTTCCTTCGTTCCGGATCAGGAAATCATCGCCTACCGGGACATGGACGATCTCGCTGCCAAGACCCGCATTCTCCTCCATGAGCCCGCCATGGCCGTCGGCATCATGAACGCCGGCTTGCGGCGTGTGCTGCGGGACCACACCTATGCCCGCCGGGCCACGCAGCTTCTCGATGCATGGCTGCCAACCGCATGAGCACGCACCTCCGAGTCAAGTTCCTCTCACGCGTCAGGCTGCCGGACGTGAACGTCGGCGCGGATTACCTGCGACGCTTCCCCAATCGCGAACCGGTTTGGGGAAACTGCCGATTCATCTTCGATCGCGATTGCAGGGAATACGACTGGTTGGTCGTCTACGATGACTTGCCGCGTGATTCACCCGTCGAGACACTCGCGTGCCCGCGGGAGCACACCTTGCTCATCACCGGCGAACCCTCGTCCATCACCCACTACGGCAGAAGCTTTCTCAGGCAGTTCGGCCATGTGCTCACCGGCCAGGAAGCGTGGGCGCTCAAACATCCCAATGTCATCCGACGCCAGCCCGGGCTGCTCTGGTATTATGGAGGCTCCGATGAACGCGGCACCCATGATTCCCTCATCCGGACGCCGCCGCCGGAAAAAACCAAACCCATTTCCACTGTCTGCTCCACCAAGGCGATGCGCCACACCCTGCATGCCCTGCGCCTCGGCTACACCAAGCGCCTTATGCAGGACCTACCGGAACTCGATGTCTTCGGCTACGGCATGGGCCGCATCGACAACAAGGCGGATGCCATCGATCCCTACCGCTTCCATCTCGTCATCGAGAACCATTCCTGCCCGCACCACTGGACCGAGAAACTCGCCGACGCGTTCCTCGGCCACTCGCTGCCAATCTACTTCGGCTGCACCAATCTTTCGGATTATTTTCCCGAGGAAAGTTATATTTCAATCGATGTGAGGAATTACGACGAATCGCTCCAGCGCATCCGCGCGCTGCTCGCGGGTGACGGATATGAAGAACGCCTGCCGGCCATCATCGAGGCGCGCAGACGCGTGCTCGAGGAGTATTCGACATTTCCCCAGCTTGCGGGAATCATCGGGGCCCGCCATCATGAGGCCCCTTTGATCCGCGGCACGGTGGTGCGCACACGCAGGGCTGTGCGGCTGCGCCATCCGCTTTCGATTCCCTCAGAACTCGCGGCAAAGTTCCTTCTGAAAACCCGCCATCTCCGCTTCCTCTGACAAACGATCCAATCATGTCCACCATCAAACCGGAATCCTCCAAGCAGGGTGTTGTCATCATCGACTGGAACACCAGCGGGCATCATCTCACCTATCTCAAGGAATATGTGCTCGCATTCACAGAGAAGGGCATCCCGACGATTGTGTTGAGTCCCGAGAATCCACAGCCCGGCGCGCCGCGATCCAACATGATGTGGTGGCGCATCCCCGGCATTGATTGGATTCGTAAAAGGAAAAGATTCGGCACACCGGTGGCCAGGTGGAGATATGCGCGTCTGCTGCTGGCCGGCCTGCGGGCGGGTGAAAAGACCTTGGGATGCCGCTGCGGGACCGCGATCTTCGGCTGTTTCCATGAGAACCAGTCGAAGGTCTCCTCTCGGGTGATCCGCACGCTGGGACTCCCCGCCGCCGGTCTCTACATCCATGCGGGCATGTTCCACACCGGCGACCACCTGCGTGACACCCGCATCTCCCGCAAGGTCGGGGACCTGCTGCGCCAGCCCTTGCTCAAAACCATCTACATGCTCGACCATGACATGCTCGGTGCGGTGGCGGATTTTTCGGGAAAGGAAACCATCCTGCTCCCGGATGTGACGGACTGCAGGCACGATGATGCCGAGCCGCTTCCCGCGCGCCTCGGGCTTGTTCCCAAAACGCGGCCGGTCATTGGCCTGCTGGGCCATCTCCGGCCCAGCAAGGGCGTCGCGGAAATGATCGGGTTCGCCCTTGCCCAACCGGATTTGAACGCCACGTTCCTGCTGGCCGGCTCATGCCGCTGGGAGGAATTCCCTCCGGATCAGGAAAAACTGATCAAGCACGCCGTCGCCAACGACCCGCGCGTCGTCTTTCATCCCGAGCGCATTCCGGATGGCAGTCCTTACAACTCCTTGGTCAAGGCTTGCGACGTGTTATGGGCGGTCTATCGCGATTGCCCCCACAGCAGCAACACGCTCTCCAAAGCGGCGTTTTTCGAGCGCCCGGTGATTGTCGCGGACGGCTACCTGATGGCCCGTCAAACCCGCCAGTATTCGCTCGGCGAGGTGGTTCCGCAGGATGATCCAGCCGCCCTGCGCGCCGCCCTTCAGCCGATGCTGGCCGATCCCGCCGCATGGTGCCGCGGCAACCCGCCCCGCTGGCGTGAATTCCGCGAGCTTCATTCCAACGAACGTTTCCGGTCCATTCTCCGCGAGACGGTCTTGTGAATCCGCATGCGGCGGAACCCGGCCATGAAAAGGGTTTGCTTGACTCGACTGACCGCATTGCATCGACTTCAGCCCGTCATTCCACGCATTAACGATGAGGTTGTTCAGAAAAAAAAGAAA
>JBIJBN010000019.1:0-13492 GCA_044345175.1 Luteolibacter sp. | reverse complement strand
CGGGTCACGCTGGGCGAGTGGAGGCCGGGCGCTCCCGGGCGCGCCATCGGAACCGCCCGGTTGTTCAAAGCCGCCGGCATTCCCTGCACGGCGGTCCCGGACCTGGAGCAGGCCCAATGGGAGAAACTTGTATGGAACATTCCATTCAACGGCCTGTCGGTGGCGATGGGCGGCGTCACCACCGACGTCTTGCTCGCATCGCGCGATGGCGAAGCGGAACTGCGTGCGCTGATGGCGGAGACGGTCCGCGCGGCCCGAGCCCTCGGCCATGAGCTCGACGACGGCTTGATCGACTTCCAGATCGAGCGCACCCGCCCGATGGGACCTTACCGGACCTCCAGCATGATCGACTTCATCGAAGGCCGCGAGGTCGAGGTGGATTCCATCTGGCGCGAGCCGCTGCGCCGCGCGCTGGCCGCGGGAGTGGAGATGCCTCACACCGCGCGGCTGCTGGCCGGAATCGAAGAGCGACTAGCGCAGCGCGCGGCAGCCCAAGCCTGACTGGATGCGGGCTGCGCGGCGGCGCTCACCAGGGTGGCAGACCGAGCATTTCCGGCAGCGCCTCACGCGGGCGGTCGGTCAGGATTTCCGGATCGCCAGCGGTGACCAGCACGGTATGTTCGAAATGGGCGGATGGTTTGCGGTCTCCGGTGACCACCGTCCAGCCATCGTCGAGGATCCGCACGGATGGCACACCGGCATTGACCATCGGTTCGATCGCCAACGTCATCCCGGGCATCAGGGTGGCCGTCCTGCCCTGCGGGCGATAGTTGGGAATCTGCGGTTCCTCGTGCAGGCGGCGGCCCACGCCATGGCCGACGAATTCGCGCACCACGGTGAAGCCCTGCGGTTTGACAAACGCCTCGACCGCGCCGCAAAGATCGGCAAGGCGGCTGCCGGCGCGGGCATGGGCGATGGCCTCGAACAACGATTGCTCGGTGGCGGCCAGCAGTCGGCGGGTCTCGGGTGGAATCTCACCGGCGGCCACGGTGGTGGCATTGTCCCCGATGAAGCCGCCCTTGATGATGCCGACATCGATCTTGACGATGTCACCGGGCATGATGCGGCGCGGACCACCGATGCCATGGACCACCTCCTCGTTCACGGAGATGCAGATATGGCCGGGAAATCCGCGGTAGTTGAGAAAGGCGCTCCGGCAGTCGCGCTCGCGCATCAACTCCGAGGCAAGCCGGTCGATCTCCGCGGTGGTGCGCCCCGGAGAAACCTCGCGGGCGAGCGCCTGCAGGATCGCCGATGCGACCCCGCCTGCAACGCGCATGGCATCGATCTCACGGGGCGACTTGATGGGAATGCGGTGGCGGCGCATGGCTGATAGGTCGGCAACTTGCCGGCAATCATGCCGGATGGGAAGGCAGGATCCGGTGACGAGCCGCCGGCCTGCGATTTTTCACAAGTCGGCGGATCTCCGGTTGCGTCCAGCCGGCCCGCAACCGGTTTGCAGCATCACACGGTGCGGCAGGCCGATCCGGAAGCATCGCGGGACGCGGGAAACCCTGCGGGCGTTGGGATCAATGGATGCTGTTGTAGATGTAGGCGGTGATGCCAACCACGACGAGCACGGCGATGACTGTCCAGAGATAGACGATGGCGGTGCGGGGGGCGGCGTTGCCACCCTGTTTGAGGCGGTCGTAGCGGCCCTTCAGCTTGCCCTTGCGCAGGAATCCATCGTAGTGCTTCTGCAGCAGCTGGGTTTCCACCTGGCGCATCACATCGAGCACCACGCCCACCATGATCAGCAGCGAGGTGCCACCGAAGAACTGCAGCACCAGCGAGCCTGGCGGCAGGCCCACCAGATAGCCGACAAAAACCGGCAGCACGAACAGCAGCGTGAGGAACACCGCACCGGCAAAGGTCAGGCGGGTCATGGTGAAATCCAGGAAATCCGCGGTTGGCTTGCCCGGGCGCACCCCGGGGATGTAGCCGCCGTTGCGCTTGAGATCCTCGGAGATCTGGGATGGCTGGAACATCATCGCCACCCAGAAGTAGGAGAAAAGGAAGATGCCGATGCCGCCCAGCACATAATACCAGGTGCCGCCGCCCACCAGCTCGCCATAGAGCTTGGTGGCCCATGGCTGGCCGGAGAAGAACCACTGCAGCATCATCGGCGGCAGCGAGAGCACCGCCGAAGCGAAGATGATCGGCATCACCCCGGCATAATTCACCTTCAGTGGCAGGTATTGCGTCTGGCCGCCGAACTGTTTGCGGCCGACCACCCGTTTGGCGTATTGCACGGCGATGCGGCGCTGGGCCTGGGTGATCGAGATGGTGGCCGCGATGACCACCAGCAGCAGGGCGATCATCACCACCATCATGATGGCGTTGTATTTGCTCACGCCATCACCGGTGACGAAATATTTCCATGCCTGGATCAGCGCGCCGGGCAGTGCGGAAATGATGTTCACGGTGATGATGATGGAGATGCCGTTGCCGATGCCCTTCTCGGTGATCTGGTCGCCCATCCACATCAGCAGCACGGTGCCCGCGACGATCGTGACGACAGTGAGCGCCATCCACATCACCGAGGGATCCGGCACCAGGGTGCCGAAACGCTCGATGCCGGACATGTAGGGGATGTTTTCCGGAACGGTGAGCGACTTGGCCACGAAGAACCCCTGGACCAGCGCGATGGCGATGGTGATGTAGCGGGTGTATTGGGTGATTTTCTGGCGGCCGCCATCCTCGCGGGCCAACCGCGAGAGCTTGGGCACCACCGCAGTCATCAACTGCACCATGATGGATGCCGAGATGTAGGGCATGATGCCCAGCGCGAAGATGCCCGCCTGCTGCAGTCCGCCGCCGGAAAACACCGTGAGCAGCGCGGTGATGCCGCCGGTGGGGCTGGTGGGGTCCTGCTTCTGGATGTCGTCCATCCAGTTCTGGATCACCGTGGCATCCACACCGGGCAGGGTGATGTGCACCCCGAGGCGGATGATGACGATCAGGGCAAGGGTGAACAGGATGCGGTCCCGGAGTTCCGGGATTTTCCAAGTGTTGGCGAATGCGGAAATCATGAAGGGTGTTGGGCGTGGGTGGCGCGCGGTTTGAATGCGTGGCGGGGAAGCGCGCGGGCGCCCCCGCCGGAAATCACGAATCGGCTGCGGGACGACCGGGCCCTCAGGCCTTGATCGTGCCGCCCGCCTTTTCGATTTTGACCCGGGCGGCGGCGCTGACTTTGTCCACCTCGACGGTGTAAGCCTTCTCGCACTCGCCGTCGGCGAGGAGTTTGACCTTGTCGCAGCGGCCGTTGAGCAGTCCGGACTTGCGGAGGGACTCCTCGTTGATCAGCGCGCCCGCCTCGAAGCGGCCGTCGAGATCGCCGACGTTGACCACGCCGAAGACATCGCGGAAGTCGTGGTTGTTGAAACCGCGCTTGGGCAGGCGGCGGTGGAGCGGCATCTGGCCGCCCTCGAAGCCGACGCGGGTGCCGCTGCCGGAGCGCGCCTTCTGGCCCTTGTTGCCCTTGCAGGCGGTTTTGCCATGGCCGGAGCTTTCACCGCAGCCGAGGCGTTTCACCCGGCGCTTCGCGCCCGGATTGGGGCTGTAATCGTGGAGTTGCATGTCTTTGATTTTGTTGGATCGCAATGATCAGTTGGATGGGCCGGATCCTTCAGATCGCCTTTTCCTTTTTCTTCTTGCCGCGTGATCCGAGGATCTGGTCACGGGTGCGGAGCTGGGAGAGCGCCTTGAGGGTGGCCTTGACGACATTGGCATGGTTGGACGAGCCCATTGACTTGGCGAGCACGTCGCGGATGCCGACCGCCTCGCAGACGGCGCGGACGCCGCCGCCGGCGATGATGCCTGTTCCCGGGGACGCCGGCTTGAGCAGGACCTTGCCGCCGCCGTATTCGGCGTAGATCTCGTGGGGAATCGTTCCATCGACGATGCTCATCGGCTTGAGCACCTTGCGGGCGCCCTCGCTGGCCTTCTTGATGGCATCCGCCACCTCGTTGGCCTTGCCGAAGCCGAGGCCGACCTTGCCGATCTTGTCACCGGAGACGACGAGGGCGGAGAAGCTGAAGCGGCGGCCGCCCTTGACCACCTTGGCGCAACGGTTGATGAAGACGACCTTCTCGGAAAGTTCGTTGCCATCGGCATCGGTGGGTGTCTGGCGCTCCTCGCGGCGCGGGCCGCCACGACCACGTCCGCCGCCTCCGTTTCCGCGGCCGGCGTGGTGGAAAGATTGCTGGGGTGCGGACGCCTCCACCGGGGCCTGGGCCTCCGGTGCGGTTTCGGTGGCCGGAGCGGGTGTTTCGTTATCGGGAATGGTTACCATGACAATGGGATCGGGTGCGGGGCGTTAGAATTGGAGTCCGCCTTCACGCGCGGCATCGGCGAGGGCTTTCACTTTTCCGTGGTAGAGGTGGCCGCCGCGGTCGAAGACCACGGCGCTGATGCTGGAGCCCTTGGCGCGCTCGGCGATCAGGGCGCCGACCTTTTTGGCGCAGTCGACATTGGACGAGGCTTTTTCGAAGCTCTTGTCCATGGTGGACGCGGAGACGAGCGTCTTGCCGGCGGAGTCGTCGATGACCTGGGCGTAGATGTGCTGGTTGGAATAATGGACGGCCAGGCGCGGGCGTTCGGCGGTGCCGGTCACCTTGCGGCGGATGCGCTTGTGGATGCGCTGGCGGATGGTCTTGCGTTGGATGGTGCTCATGATGCCGGAGATGCTGGGGGTTATTTGCCGACGCTCTTGCCTTCCTTGCGGCGCACGTGCTCGTCGGAGTAGCGGACGCCCTTGCCCTTGTAGGGCTCGGGCGGATAGTAGCCGCGGACCTCGGCGGCGAACTGTCCGACGAGTTGTTTGTCGATGCCCTCCACCTTGATTTTGGTGTTTTCGTTCACGGTGACCGTGAGGCCTGCGGGGATCGGGTGGAGCAGCGGGTGGGAGCGGCCGAGCGAGAGGTCGAGTTCCTTGCCCTTGACGGCGGCGCGGAGGCCGACGCCGTGGATTTCAAGGTCCTTGGCGAAGCCCTTGGAGACGCCGATGATCATGTTGTTGACCAGGCTGCGGGCGGTGCCGTGGAGGGCCTTGAGCTGGCGGTTCTCGGTGACGCGCGAGACGACGACGCTGCCGTCCCGGGTCATGAGATCGATGCCCTCGGGCAGGTTGAAGTCGAGTTTGCCCTTGGGGCCTTCGACGACGACGGTGCGGCCGTCGAGTTTGACGGCGACTTTATCGGGCAGGGTGATGGGTTTGAGTCCGACTCGTGACATGGTGATTGTTTCCTTTCGCGAGTTGAGGGTTTACCAGATGTTGGCGAGGAGTTCGCCGCCGATGTTCTGGCGTTTGGCATTGCCGCCGGACATCACGCCTTTCGAGGTCGAGAGGATCGAGATGCCGAGGCCGGACATGACGCGCGGGATTTCGCCGGCGCCGACGTAGTGGCGGCGGCCGGGAGTGGACACGCGCTTGAGATCGGTGAGGACCGGGCGGCCGTCCACGAACTTTGGTTTGACCCTGAGTTCGGTGTGTTTGCCGGTGACGACCTCGTAATTCCAGATGTAGCCCTCCTCCTGGAGGATGCGGGCGATGTCCGCCTTGATGCGGGAGTGAGGTGCGGTGAATTCCTCGTTGCCGGCGCGGCAGGCGTTTTTGAAGCGCGTGAGGAAGTCTGCGATGGGATCGGTGAGAACTGCCATGGTGGTGGTTCGGTAAGGATGGTGGGGTTGGCGGCGGGTCAGACCATGGCGGTCTCGGCGGTTTCAGCGGCCTTTTTGGTGTCGCGGAACGGCATGCCCAGCTCGGTGAGCAGCGCGCGGCCCTCGGCATCGGTGGTGGCGGAAGTGACGAAGATCAGGTCGAATCCGATCTGGCGCTTGATCTGGTCGATCTCGATTTCCGGGAAGATCGACTGTTCCTGGATGCCGCAGGCGTAGTTGCCGCGGCCGTCGAAGGACTTGGGCGAGATCCCGCGGAAGTCGCGGATGTTGGGGGCGGTGATGTGGATGAAGCGGTGCAGGAACTCCCACATGCGGGTGCCGCGCAGGGTGACCCTGGCGCCGAGCACCTCGCCTTCGCGCAGCTTGAAGTTGGCGACGGATTTTTTGGAGTGGGTGACCGAGGGTTTCTGGCCGGTGATGCGTGCGATTTCCGCCACGGCATCGTCCACGGCGACCTTGCGGTCCGGGGCCTTGCCCATGCACGAGGTGACGACGATTTTTTCGAGGCGCGGGACCTGGTGGATGTTGGTGTAGCCCAGTTTTTTCCTGAGGGCCGGGACCACCTTGTCCTTGTAGTATTGTTGGAGTGCGGGTGTGCTCATGGTGTTTTGCGGGTCAGCGCGGGGTTGGACGTGCGCTTAAGCGCGGGCGGGGGCGGGATTGCCTCAGCCCACTTTCCTGACGTTGGAGATGTGGATGGGGCCGTCGATGGTCTTGATGCCGCCGGAGGGGTTGGCTTCGGTGGGTTTGGCGGCTTTCTTGAGCGGGCGGACGCCCTCGACGACGACGCGGCCGGCCGCGGCATCGACGAGCAGCACGGTGCCGCGCTTGCCCTTGTGGTTGCCGGTGATGACTTCGACTTCGTCGCCTTTTTTGACGTGGGTCTTGATGCGGCTCATGGGAGTGTGGAGAGGAAGGTGTGGGTGGCGGATGCTCAGAGCACCTCGGGTGCGAGGGAGACGATTTTCATGAATGCCTTTTCGCGGAGTTCGCGGGCGACGGGGCCGAAGATGCGGGTGCCGCGGGGATTGTTGTCCTTGTCGATGATGACCACGGCATTGGAATCGAAGCGCAGGACCGAGCCGTCGGGGCGGCGGATCGGGGCGGCGGTGCGGACGACCACCGCCTTGACGACGCTGCCCTTCTTGACGGCGGCGGTGGGGATGGAATCCCGGACGTGGGCGGTGATGACATCACCGATGCTGGCGGTGCGGCTGCGTTTGCCGAGCACGCCGATCATTTTCGCGCTGCGGGCGCCGGTGTTGTCGGCGACGGCGAGCAATGTTTCCATCTGGATCATGGCGGTAGTGGGTAGTGGGGATGAAGGGCTGGGTGGTCCGGCGGGGTGGGATCAATGGGTGATCACCTCGGTGAGGGTCCAGCGTTTGAGTTTGGAAAGCGGGCGGGTCTCGGTGATGCGGACGCGGTCGCCGATGCTGGCCTGGCCGTTCTCATCGTGGACGTAGTATTTCTTGGAGCGCTTGACGATCTTGTTGAAGCGCGGGTGCGGGACGCGTGCGACATGCTCGACGACGAGGGTTTTGTTCATCTTGTCCGAGATGACGACGCCGACGCGGGTCTTGCGCACGTGTGGTTTGGATTCCTGTTTGGGATCGCTCATGAGATGGAAGTGGGTTGGGAAACGGATGCGGTGGATCAGGCGCGGGATTTCGCGTTGATGGCGGTGAGGACGCGGGCGGTGTCGCGGCGGACGAGGCGGATGCGCGCGGGGTTTTCCAACTGGCCGGTGGCCTGTTGGAGGCGCAGGTTGAAAGCCTCCTGCTTGAGGTCGCGGAGGCGGACGGTGAGCTCGTCCGGCGTCAGTTCGTTGATTTCTTTGGCTTTGGCCATGGTGCGGGCGGGTTGCGTGATGGATCAGGCGTGCGGGTTGCGTGCGACGAGGCGCGTGCGGATGCCGAGTTTGTAGGATGCGAGGCGCATGGCCTCCTTGGCAGCGGATTCGGTGACGCCGCCGACTTCGAAGAGGATGTTGCCGGGGCGGATGACGGCGACCCAGCCTTCGACGGCACCCTTGCCCTTGCCCATCCGTGTTTCGGGCGGGCGGGAGGTGATCGACTTGTGCGGGAAGATGCGGATCCAGACCTTGCCCTTGCGTTTGAGCGAGCGTGTGATGGCGATCCGGCAGGCCTCGATCTGGCGGTTGCTCATCCAGCCGCGGTCGAGCGTCTGCAATCCGAAGTCGCCGAAGGCGACGGTGGTTCCGCGCTGGGCGTTTCCGGAGCGGCTTCCGCGGTGGCTTTTGCGGAACTTGGTTCGTTTGGGCATCAAGGGCATGGCTCAGTCCTCCTTGGGAAATGGATGGTTGGTTTGGGGAAAATCGTTTCAGCCGCGGGGGTTGGAGCGGCGGTCGCCGCCACGGGGCGGGCGGTCGCCGCGATTGCCCTGCGGGCGGCCCGGCGAGCCGTCGTCCTCCTTTTTGTTGACCCAGCATTTCACGCCGATGATGCCGTAGACCGTGCGTGCCTCGGCGAATCCATAGTCGAGCGGCACGCGCAGGGTCTGGAGGGGCACCTTGCCCTCGCGGTAGCCTTCGGCGCGGGCGATATCCGCGCCGCCGAGGCGGCCCGCGCAGCGCAGGCGGATGCCGTCGGCGCCGGTGTCCATGGCGGTTTGGAGGGCGCGTTTCATGGCGCGGCGGAAGCTGATCCGGCGTTCAAGCTGGACGGCGATTTGTTCGGCGACGAGTTGGGCGTCGAGGTCCGGCCTGCGGATCTCGATGATGTCGATCTTGACTTGGGCGCCCTTGCAGATGTCGCCGATTTCCTTGGTCATGACCTCGATTTCCTTGCCTTGGCGGCCGATGATGAGGCCCGGGCGCGAGGTATGGAGCGTGACGCGGACGCTATTCCATGCGCGTTCGATGACGACGCGGGCGAGGCCGGCGTTCTGGAGTTTTTTCCTGAAGTAGGCGCGGATGGCGAGGTCTTCGTGGAGTTTGTCGGTGTAGTCCTTGCCTGCGGCATACCACTTCGAGCGCCAGTCCTTGTTGACTGCGAGGCGGAATGCGATCGGATTTACTTTCTGGCCCATGGTCGGTGCGGTGTGAGGTGGGGAGTGGTTCAGGCCTGCTCGTCCGCGGCGGCGGGAGCGGGTTCGGTTTTGGCGGTGGCGGCGGTGGATTTGGGAGTGGTTTTGCGTTTTTTCTCCGGTGCGGATCCCGCGAGGGTGATGGAGATGTGGCTGGAGCGGCGGATGATCGGGCCGGCGGAGCCTTTGGCGCGGGGTTTGTAGCGGCGGATGCTCGGGGCGGCGCCGATCACGGCCTCCTTGACGACGAGGGTTCCGGTATCCAGGGAGAAATTGTTCTCGGCATCCGCGATGGCGGTTTTGAGTGTCTTGCCGATGAGGCGGGCGGCCTTCTTCGGGGTGAAGGTGAGGATGTCCAGGGCGCTGGAGACGGGCAGGCCCTGAATTTCGCGGGCGACGTCGCGCGCCTTCTTGGGCGAGAGACGGACATACTTGGTGGTGCTTTTGACTTCCATGGGTCGGCGGGCGTGAAGGTTTACTGCGCGGTGGATTGGGTTTCGAGAATGGCGAGGTCGCCGGGTTTCGGGGTCTCGGCGGGATTGTCGATGGATTCGACGAACACGCCGCTGACGCCCTTGCGGAGATCTGCGAGAATGGCTTTTCCGTAAGGCTGCTGACCGCGCATGAGGCGGAAGGTCATGCCGATCCGCGCCCCCTGGCTTTCGCCGACGTTGAGCACGAGCATGCCGCTTTCCTGATCGAGGCTGACGATGCGGGACTGTTGGAGAGAACCGGTCCGCACGTCGGGGCGGGGCTTTTGGCGCAGCCCGAGCAGGGCGTCAAGCTCTCTTAGGGAAGTTTCCACGCGCAGGCGGGCGCCCGGATCGGAGACCACGGCGAGGCGCAGGTATTCGTTGACGCTTGCGGCGAGGCGGGTGGCGGCGCCTTCCAATTCGGTGGCGCGTTCGTTGACCAGTTGGAGATCCGCGGCGGCCTGGATGAGCCGGTCATCGCCGCCGTCGAGCAGGTTCTTGCCGAGCGCCTCGAGTCTTTCGCGGACTTGTGCGAGTTGGCCGGATGCCTGTTTTTCGGCGCGGTTGGCTTCGGCAAGGCTTTGCTGGAGGACCTGGTTCTGCTGGCGGAGATCGGCGAGCGCCATCTGCAGGCGGATGGAGTCCGGCGCCTGGGCCGCACACACGCCGAGGCATGCCAGCAGTCCGGAGACGGCGGCGAAAGCCCGGGAGTGGAGCGGTGTGTGCATGAATCGGGTGTGGCGAGCGGGGTTTACTTTTTGCCGATGCCGCCGTGCTGGCGGAAGATGCGGGTGGGGGCGAATTCGCCGAGTTTGTGGCCGACCATGTTTTCGGTGACGTAAACCGGGACGAAGGTCTTGCCGTTGTGGACGGCGAAGTTGTGTCCGACGAAATCCGGAGTGATCATCGACTTGCGGCTCCAGGTTTTGATTGGCTTGCGTTCGGATCCGGCGTCTGCCATGGCGTCGATCTTGGCGAGGAGCTTTTGATCGACGAAGGGGCCTTTCTTGAGGGAACGTGGCATGGAAGGGTGTGTCGGTTAGGCGTTGTGAAAACTTATTTCTTCTTGTGGCGGGACTCGACGATGAAGACCGCGGTGGTCTTCTTGTGGTGGCGGGTTTTCTGGCCCTTGGCGTGGCCCCATGGGCTGAGCAGGTGCTGGCGGCCGCCGCCGGACTTCGACTTGCCCTCGCCGCCGCCGTTGGGGTGGTCGACGGGGTTCATGCACATGCCGCGGACGGTGGGTCGGATGCCGAGCCAGCGTGTGCGGCCGGCCTTGCCTGACGTTTCGTTCATGTGGTCGCGGTTGCCGACCTGGCCGATGGTGCAGAAGCAGCGGTCGTTGAAGCGGCGGATTTCCCCGGAGGGCATTTTGACGAGTGCCCAGCCGCCGTCGCGGTTGGAAAGCACGGCCATCTGTCCGGCGGCGCGTGCCACTTTTCCGCCGTTGCCGGGGATGAGTTCGATGTTGTGGATGGACGTTCCGAGCGGCACGGCGCTGAGTGGCAGGGCATTGCCGGTCTTGGGAGCCGCGTTGGGGCCGGCCACCACGGTGGCGCCGACTTCGAGTCCGAGCGGGGCGAGGATGTAGGACTTCTGTCCGTCCTCATACTGGATCAGTGCGATTCGGCAGGTGCGGTTGGGATCGTATTCGATGCCGATCACCTTGGCCGGCACGTTGTGCTTGCCGCGCTTGAAGTCGATGAGGCGGTAGTGGCGCTTGTGTCCGCCGCCGACGTGGCGGCAGGTGATGCGGCCGGTGTTGTTGCGTCCGCCGCTGCGCTTGAGCGGGGTGAGCAGGCTCTTCTCGGGCTTGCTTTTGGTGATCTCCTCGAAGGACGGGAGGTTCTTGTAGCGTGCGGACGGAGTGTTTGGCTTGAAGCTTTTCAATGGCATGACTCGCGGAACGGTGGATGGTTGCGTCAGGAGCGGATTGCGGGCCGCTTGGCTTAGAAGAGGTCGAGCGATTCGCCCTGCTTGAGGCGGACGATGGCTTTTTTCCAGTGGTTGGTGCGTCCGGCATCGGCGCGGCGTTTGCGGCGGGCCTTGCCGGTGCAGTTGGCGGTGCGCACGGCGGTGACGGTTTTTCCGAGGAGTTGCCGGACGGCCTGTTTGATTTCGATCTTGTTGGCGCGGCGGTCCACTTCGAGGGTGATCTCGTTGTTGGTCTCCTGGAGAAGGGTTGCCTTCTCGCTCATGCGGACGTTTTTGATGACCTGGTGGATGTCTTTCATGATCTCGGTGCGGGGTCCGGGGTTCAGGCGCTGCGTTGCGCGAGGGTTTGAAGCGCGTCACCGATGAGGATGACGGTGTTGGCGAGGAGCAGTTGTTCGACGTTCACATCGGCACCGCTGACCAGCTGGACCCACGAGACGTTGCGGGCGGACAGGAGGGTGGAATCGTCGAAGGAATTGGAGACCACGAGGATTTTCCCCGGTGCGGCGATCGAGTTGACGGCTGAAACGAACGATTTGGTTTTGCCATCGGCGATCGAGAAGGAATCGGCAATCTGGATTTTGCCGCTGCGGACGAGGTCGCCGAGGACGCGGCGCAGGGCGAGTTTGCGGACGGTTTTGGAGACCTTCTTGGAATAATCGCGCGGGCGCGGGCCGAAGACCACGCCGCCGCCGACGAAGATCGGGGCGCGTTTGTCGCCGTGGCGTGCGTTGCCGGTGCCTTTCTGTTTGTAGATCTTGCGGTTGTTTCCGGAGACTTCGCCGCGGGTTTTGGTATTGGCGGTTCCGGAGCGGCGGTTCGCGCGGTAGGCAGTGATCAGGTCATGGACGGCCTGGCGGCCTTTTTCCGGGCCGACCAGCACGAGGTTGGCGGCTTGGGCGTCTTCGACGGTGAGTGACTTGGCGGTCATGATCGTGAGTCTTGGTGGTGAGGTCGGATGCGCCGGGATCAGGCGGATTTTTTCTTGGCGTGGCGGACGGTGACGTAGCTGCCCTTGGTTCCGGGGATGGCTCCGGAGACGAGGATGACGCCGTCCTGCGGGCGAACTGCGACGACCTTGAGGTTTTGCACGGTGGTGCGGGTGGTTCCCATGTGGCCCGGCATTTTCTGGTTTTTCCAGACGCGGCCCGGGGTGGAGCGGCAGCCGATGGCGCCGGTCCTGCGGTGCATCATGGATCCGTGGGTCATCCTGAGGCCGCCGAAGCCATGGCGTTTGACGGCGCCTTGGAAGCCCTTGCCCTTGGAGTTGCCGATGACATCGACCCACTGGCCGGCGCTGAAGGTTTCCGTTCCGGTGTGGGCCTCGGGCAGGGCGGCACCGGATTCGAAGCGGAACTCGCGGATGAAGCGCTTGGGTGTGGAGCCGGCTTTTTTGAAGCGGCCGAGGTCGGGCTTGGAAACGCGTTGTTCCTTCTGGTCGCCATAGCCGACCTGCACGGCGGAGTAGCCATCCTTTTCCGGGGTCTTGGTCTGGAGGATGGAGTTGCCGGAGACGTCGATGACGGTGACGGGAATCATGGCGCCGGCCTTTTCATCGAAGAGGCGGGTCATGCCGAGTTTTTTGCCGAGGAGTCCGAGTGACATGGCGGATGTGAGATTGGAAATGTGAGATTCGGGGATGTGGGATTCGCTGTCCGGGGCGGTGCTCAGATGCGGATGGTGATGTCGACGCCGGCGGGAAGATTGAGTTTCTTGAGCTCGTCCACGGTGCGGGCGGTGGGGTCGACGATGTCGAGGAGGCGCTTGTGGGTGCGGATCTCGAATTGTTCGGCGGACTTCTTGTTCACGTGGACCGAGCGGTTGACGGAGAACTTCTCGATGCGTGTGGGCAGCGGGATGGGTCCGGCGACGCGGGCACCGGTGCGTTTCGCGGTCTCCACGATTTCCTGGGCGGAGCGGTCGATCGCGCGGTGGTCGAAGGCGCGCAGGCGGATGCGGATTTTCTGGTTTTCCATGGTGGAGCTGGTTTGCGGTTGGCGTGGTGGTTCTTCAGGGCGAGCGATCATGCAACGCGTTCGCTGACGATCTCTTCGACGATATTGGCTGGGACTTGCTCGAAATGGGACGGGGTCATCGCGTAGGACGCGCGGCCGGAGGAGAGGGTGCGCACGGCGGTGGAGTAGCCGAACATCTCCTTGAGCGGGACGTTGGCATGGACAACGGAGAGCCTGCCCTTCGACTCGGTGTTCTGGATGTGGCCACGGCGGCGGCTGAGGTCGCCCATGACATCGCCCTGGTAATCATCCGGAGTGGACACCTCGACGGACATGATCGGTTCGAGCAGGATGGCCCTGGCTTTCTTGAAGCCGTCCTTCATGGCGAAGATGGCGGCC
>JBIJBN010000203.1:0-4118 GCA_044345175.1 Luteolibacter sp. | reverse complement strand
CATCTTGCCGACGTCTGGCGTTATCGTGACCTGCTGTGGATGTTCGTCCGCCGCGACTTCGTCGCCGTTTACAAGCAGACCATCCTGGGTCCGGTCTGGTTCTTCATCCAGCCGCTTCTCACCACCTTGGTTTTCACCGTGATTTTCAGCGGCGTGGCGAAGATTCCCACCGACGGCATGCCGCCGATGCTCTTCTATCTCGCGGGCATGACGCCATGGAATTATTTCGCCGCCTGCCTCAATAAAACCTCGAACACCTTCGTCCACAATGCCGGCATCTTCGGCAAGGTCTACTTTCCGCGCCTCGTCATGCCGCTCTCGGTGGTGGTCTCGAACATCATCCAGTTCGGCATCCAGTTCCTGTTGTTCCTCGGCTTCTTCGTTTATTACCTTGCGGGCGGCGCGGCGCTCAATCCCCACTGGCTGCTGATGCCGGCACTCGTCCCGGCCCTGGTGCTGCTGATGGCCGCACTCGGTCTCGGTGCGGGCATCCTGGTGTCCTCGCTCACCACCAGATACCGCGATTTCGTGTTCCTCGTCGGCTTCGGCGTGCAACTGGCGATGTATGCCACGCCGATCATCTATCCGCTCTCGGCCGTGCCGGAAAGATTCCGCTGGCTCATCCAGCTCAACCCGATGTCCGCGCCGATCGAAACCTTCCGTGCGCTGTTTCTCGGCGGCCCCATCCCCTGGCCGGCCCTCGGCATCTCCCTCGCCATCACCACCGCGCTGCTGTTCATCGGAATCGTGATCTTCAACAAGGTGGAGAAGACATTCATGGATACGGTTTGAAGATCCGGATTTTCCATTTGTCATCCTCTTTTCACATCCAACGGCTTCCGCGTTTCTGTTTGCGGCCATTCCCCTGCTTTCATGTCCACCGTCATCTCAGTCGAAAACGTCTCCAAGCAATACCGCCTCGGCGAGATCGGCACCGGCTCGATCGCCCACGATGTGAACCGCTGGTGGCACCGCATCCGCGGCAAGGAGGATCCGTATCTGAAGATCGGCCAGGTGAACGACCGCGCCCGGAAAGCCGAAACCCGAAGCCCGGAGGCGGGAACGGAAGCCGGCGGCGCGGGGGGCGGGGGAGCGCCGCGATCAGCCGAGCATTCCCGGCTGGCGGCGGCTTCCGCCGATTACGCATGGGCGCTGCGCGACGTTTCCTTCGAGGTCAGGCAGGGCGAGGTGCTCGGCATCATCGGCCGCAACGGCGCGGGGAAATCCACCCTGCTCAAGATCCTCTCCCGCGTCACCCGTCCCACCACCGGCGAGATCAGGGTCAAAGGCCGCATCGCCTCGCTGCTCGAGGTCGGCACCGGCTTCCATCCGGAACTCACCGGCCGTGAGAACATTTTCCTCAATGGCGCCATCCTCGGCATGCGCAAGACGGAGATCATCCGCAAGTTCGACGAGATCGTGGATTTCTCCGGCTGCGCGCGCTACATCGACACGCCCGTCAAACGCTACTCGTCCGGCATGTATGTCCGGCTGGCCTTCGCGGTCGCCGCACACCTCGAGCCCGAGATTCTCATCGTCGATGAAGTCCTCGCCGTGGGTGATGCGGAGTTCCAGAAAAAGTGCCTCGGCAAAATGAAGGATGTGGCGGGCGAGGGCAGGACGGTGTTGTTCGTGAGCCACAACATGGCGGCGGTATACAATTTGTGCGGACGCGGCTTGTTTCTCAAGTTCGGCATGATCGCCGCGGACGCCAGGATCGGCGAGGTCATGAGGCAATACATGACGGATGCCAGGACCGAGCTTCTGAAAGGCTCGCTCGGATCCTATCGCAACCGGGGCAATGCGGTCAGGATCACCAAGGCCGAAATGCTCGTTGACGGTGTGCCGTCGCGGACCATCGCCAGCGGCTTCAAATGTGAATTCGTGCTGCACTACGAAACCCTCTCCGCCGATGCCGTCGGCCGCGAGTTGTCGGTTTCCCTCGGGCTTTACGATGAGACGGACCTGGTGACGAACCTGTGGACCAACTACACGCGCGGCCGCGGCATCAGGCTTTCGGACAAGGGGGAAATCAGGTGTGTGATCGAAAGATGGCCTTTCCGGGAGTTCACGGCGAGGCTGGACATCTATTCCCACATCGGCACCGAGGTCCAGGACTGGATCGAGGAATGCCTGTTGTTTGATTCGACGGATGGCGATTATTACGGTTCGGGGGTGGTCGGCGCCACCGGGCAGGGGGTTGTGTTCATCAACCATGAATGGAGGTCGGAACCATGCCCATGAGCAATCCATGGCACCTTCCCGCGGTGCTTCAATTCGTGCAGCAGCTGCAGGCCCGCTCGGTGCTGGACATCGGCGTCGGGCTTGGCACATACGGGTTCATGGTCCGGCAGTTTGCGGACATCGCCTGCGGGCGCCTGCGCAGGGATGAATGGCTGGTGAAAATCGACGGCATCGAGATTTTCGAGCCTTACAGGAATCCGGTCTGGGATTATGCCTATGATGCCGTGCGCATCGGGGATGTCCGCGACATGCTGGGTTCCACCGGGCCGTATGACGTGATCCTGTGCAATGACGTGCTCGAGCATTTCCCCAAACAGGAGGCGGTGGATTTGATCGAAAGGCTTTTGGATCATGCCCCGGTGGTCATCGCCACCACACCCGCGTCGGACTGGCCGCAGGGCCCGTGGGGCGGAAACGATGCCGAGACACATCATTGCACGCTGGCGCCCGCGGACATCCCGCATCTGGCTGCCGTGCTGCACACCGGAGTCACGAATTGTTATCTGATTTCGAAAACCCCGGAGAAAACCGCGTTGATCGGCGGAATCGCATGGAACTGCCCGCTTGTCGCTCCATCACCGAGGGAAAGCGCGCCGGGTCCGGGCTTGCGCGCGCGGCTGGCCCACCGGATGCGTGCCGTCCGCAAGGCGTTGTTTGGTTGATTCCGCCCCGTCATGAATTCCGATTGCGCAGACAAGAGCCAAGGTGTGCCGGAGTTCGACATCCGTCATCTGGCGGATTCCGAATTCATGCGCCAGCGGATCGATCCGCGGCCGGGCGACGAGGCTTATCTTCATTTGTCGGATCTTCTGGCAGCGCTCGCACCATGCGCCCGCCGGGTGTCTGGCAGGCTGCTGGATTTCGGTTGCGGGGGTTCGCCATACCGTCCGTTGTTCGGCCACGCGGACTACCTGCGCGCGGATCTGCCGCCGGCCGCGGGTGTGGATTACCTGATCGGTTCCGACGGCAGGGTCCCTGAGGCGGATGGCCGGTTTGACGCGGTCCTTTCCACGCAGGTGCTCGAGCATGTTCCCGATTCGGACCTTTACCTGCGTGAATGCGGCAGGCTGCTCAGGCCGGGCGGGTTGCTGTTGATTTCCACCCATGGTTCGTTTCCGGATCACGGCTGTCCGCATGATTACCGGCGTTGGACCGCCGGCGGATTGAGGCAGGATCTCCTCAAGGCCGGATTCATCGTGGAAAGCATGCAAAAGCTCACCACCGGGGAACGCGGCATCCTGTTTCTCGCGGAGGATTATCTCGGGCATCTGTGGTCGTCCAGACGGACGCGCATGGGAGTGGCCATGTGGTTGTTCCAGAAATGGTTCTGGGTCCGCCGCGAGGTGAGGCACCGGTGGATCGACCGCCGCTTCGCAAACTGCCGCATGGTGGATGCCTCCGCGCATGATCCGTTGTATGTCTGTCTGTTCGCCGTTGCCACCAAGGCATGAGCGGGCGGGCCCGGCACGCCTGACCCATCCCCGGATCAAGCCGTCATCCAATCCAAATCCACCGGCATCCGGCCCGCACCCTGATGGCCATCATCCATCGTTCACGGATTGCCTCGGCATTGTCCAGGCTGCCCCTCACCTCCGCGGTGATCGGCCCGCCGCGCGGTTATTGCAGCGACATTTCGCGGTTGTCTGCTGCGGAGTGCCGTCTGCTCGGGGTATTGAAGCCCGCCCGGCGGATGGTGCACGGGATTCCGGACCTCGGGGAGTTTCCGGATGTGGCCGCGCGGATCCACAGCGGCTTCGCAAGCCGTGCGGAGCCCGCGCAGTGTCTTTATTCGCTTCCGGACGCCAGGGTGGTCGGCGGCCATTTCGGCAACGGCATCATCACCCGCAAAGACAGGTTCCTGCTGGACCAGCATG
>JBIJBN010000202.1:0-4119 GCA_044345175.1 Luteolibacter sp. | reverse complement strand
TTTTGATGCCCTTTTGCGCGCACCGTGGTTCCTATCCGCGCAGCAGCCATGTCCGCCGAAAAGACCGCCATCACTCCCACCCGCGCCGAAGACTTTCCCGAGTGGTATCAGCAGGTCATCAAGGCCGCCGATTTGGCGGAAAATTCTGAAACCCGCGGCTGCATGGTCATCAAGCCGTGGGGTTACGGCATTTGGGAGCTGATCCAGCAGCAGCTCGACCGGAAGTTCAAGGCCACCGGCCACCAGAACGCCTATTTCCCGCTGCTCATCCCGCTGTCCTATTTGGAAAAGGAAGCCGAGCACGCCGAAGGCTTCGCCACCGAGTGCGCGGTGGTCACCCACCACCGGCTCGAAGCCGTGAAGGATCCCGTCACCGGAAAAACCAAAATGATCCCCACCGGCGAGCTGGCGGAACCGTATGTGATCCGTCCGACCTCCGAGACGATCATCGGCGCGGCCTTCGCGCGTTGGATCGAGTCGTATCGCGACCTGCCGCTGCTGATCAACCAGTGGGCCAACGTGATGCGCTGGGAAATGCGGCCGCGCCTGTTCCTGCGCACCGCGGAGTTTCTCTGGCAGGAAGGCCACACCGCGCATGAGACCCGGGACGAGGCCATTGCGGAAACCCGACTGATGCACGGGGTTTACGAGGAGTTTCTCCGCGACCATCTCGCCATCCCGGTGATCCCCGGAGAAAAAACCGCGAACGAGAGGTTCCCCGGTGCGGAAATGACCCTCACCGTGGAGGCGATGGTGCAGGACAAGAAGGCCATCCAGGCCGGCACCTCCCACTACCTCGCGCAGAATTTCTCCAAAGCCCAGGACATCTCGTTCACCGGACGCGACGGCACCGTGCAGCACGCCCACACCACTTCATGGGGCGTATCCACCCGCATGATCGGCACGCTCATCATGACCCATGCCGATGACGACGGATTGATCCTGCCGCCGCGTGTGGCTCCGCAGCAGATCGTCATCCTGCCGATCACGCCGAAAGACGACTCGCGCGACGCGGTGATCGCCTCCTGCCAGGCGCTGGCTGAAACCCTGCGGCACCAGATGTATCACGGCGAACCGTTGCGCGTGCATGTGGACACGCGCGACCTCGGCGGCGGCGTGAAAAAATGGGAGTGGATCAAGAAGGGCGTGCCCATCCGCATCGAGATCGGCCCGCGCGACATCGAGACGCGCAAGTGCTGTGTCCAGCGCCGCGACCAACCGGCCGCCACCAAGGATTTTCCGCTCAAGGAGGATTTCATCCGCAGCGCGGTGGAGACGATCGGCCGGATCCACCACAACCTGCTGGAGCGCGCCACCTCCTTCCGCAATGCGAACATCACGCCGTGCGACTCCCCGGATGCCTTCGATGCGCACTGGTCCCGGGACAATCCCGGCTGGCTGGTCACACCCTGGGCCGGCTCGTCCGAGCAGGAGGAAGAGCTTTCCAAACGCCACAAGATCACCATCCGTTGCATCCCGCCGACAGCGGTGGTTCTGCCATCATGCGCCACCGGCCGCTGCATCGCCACCGGCCGCGAAACCGCCACCCGCGCGCTGTGGGGGCGGAGTTATTGAGGCGTTGCGGTGCTGGTCCCACACTGGCACTGAAGCGCTGCATGCGCACTCTGATGGCCGACCCGCCGGGTGGTCCGAGGGTTTTGCAATGACCTGTTCGCGGCTGGCACGCGTTTTGTCACAAATTCGTCACCAAGCACGACTTCGGAGGCATTCAACGCCCCATTACCTGCTCATGGCAACGTTCGCGCGAGTGCATCGCGCACGACCATTTCCGCCATGGGTTGCCGCAAAGCCACGCTTCGTCACGCTTTTGTCACATGCATGCGTGGCATCACGGCCACCTTTTTTGCCGGTGTCATTGCCATCTTGACCGCATGTCTCGCGTGCCTGCAATCACTTGCTGCATCCGGCCTGCCCGGGCCCGCACTTTCATCGCCGCCACCGGCGCATTCGGTCGCCGGACATCCATTCAAATGGGTGCCGCCGAGGCCATCCACTCCGTTTCTTGACCCGTTTCCGCCGCCCCCGCCTGCATGGTCCGCCCATCCGGTCAGGAATCCGCGCCAGCATGTCACTGCTTCGCCGAATCCGCCGCACGATGCTCCATGGGAACCCGCCCTTCCGGATCCCATAATGCCATGGACACCACCGGACGGCATGCCTTCCAGCCCTGCCTCTCTCCATGCAGGTCCATTGCCCGGCGTGATGAACGCCATCGGCAACTGCGTGATCAGCGGTGAGGTCTCGGACGCCACATCCCTTGATGCGATCGCCGGCGCCTTCGTCGATCTCATCGGCACCGGCCGCACGGTGGAGACTGATGCCCGAGGCCGCTTCACCATCGGCGGCCTGCCCGCCGGCACCTTTACCCTGGAGGCCACCAAGCTCGGCTACTCCACCGAATCCGCCGTCGTCACCACCCTCGAGGGCCAGCCCGCCGAAGCCCGCTTCGGCCTGCGTGCCAAACCCGCGGGCGATTCGGACGGAGAAACGATGCTCGAAGAGGAAACCATCGTCGGGGAATATACGGAGGACTCGCAGGGGGATTTGTTCCTTGCCTTGGACTCCGCCCCGGGCATTGCAGCCGGCATCAGCAAGGAGCAGTTCAGCCAGGCGGCGGTAAGTGATGCCGCCGGCGCGGTCTCCAAAATATCCGGTGCAAACATCGTGGGTGGCAAATACGCCGTGGTCCGCGGACTCGGTGACCGCTACTCCAACACTCTCGTCAACGGCGCGCTCATCTCAAGCGCGGACCCGTCGAAAAAAGCAGTGCAACTGGATCTTTTCCCGGCCGACCTCCTGCAGAGTGTGGCGATCAGCAAGACATTCACCCCCGACCTTCCCGCCGAATTCGCCGGCGGGATTGTCAGGGTGGAAACACTGCGCCTGCCGGAGAAACGCATCCTCGAATTTGAATTCGGGACTGAAACCAACTCAAACACGGGTGACACGTTTTATGAGAACCCGGATGGTGACCGTGACTTCCTGGGTGAACGTGATGACGCGATACCGCTTGCCGGCCTGCCGGATGGTTTCCTGAGCCGCGGCTGGACCGGAGCCCGCGCGCCGGGTGTCAGGAACGAGCGCATCAACGGTGTGCTTTACACGCGGCAGGAGCAGATCGTGATCGCGGAAAACGCCGCCGCTGAAATGCAGGCCGTGCATGAGTCCGGAGGCATGAATCCGAGGAAACGCAGTCCACAGGATGAGATGAACTACGCCTTCACTCTTGGGGACCGCTACAAATTCGGGAATGGTGTGGAGGTGGGTGGCGTGGTTGCATTCACCCATGAGGCGGGCGACCAGGTGCGCGAGGGTGTGCAGGTCGGCCGCGGCATCAACTACGGCTCCGATTCAAAACCGGGCTCGGACGGCACGCCGGATTCGGAGGATTACGTGGTGCGCACCCAGACCGAGGATCAATACACCAGTTATCTCAACTGGGGCTTGTTGCTCGGTGCCGGCCTGAGGATCGGCGATGATCATGAGATCGGCTTCACCGGTTTCAACAATGTCAGCGCCGAGGACCAGGTTTCGATCGGCCGCGAGGTGCGCACGGTCGGGGGCAATTTTCCGGAATACCTGCCATCCGCTGACAACCCGTTCGGCGCAGGCGCATCTACCTATCAGGCATTTGATTCGATCAACCCGCTTTATCGTGAATTGAAAACCAACCAGCTCGACGGAACACACAAGTTCGGGAACGGTGAGCGCCGGTTCATTCTTGACTGGATGGTTGCCTCAAGCGAGGCGCTGGAAGACCGCCCGAACGGCCGGACGTTTTACTTCTCACAGCTCGATTTCACTGATCCGGAGATCGCCGCGCGGGGCGATATTTACCAACCCTCGCTCGGAACCCGCTATACCGCGGCCGACCCCTATGGAAACAATCCGCCGCTTGTGGAGAGTTTCCGCGAGAGCCTCAGGACTTGGGAAGAAGCTGAAAACGAGTCGGTTGACATGACCATTCCCGTCTGGAGCCGGCCCGAGAGGGGTTTTCTGGATTTCAAGATCGGCGCCAACCGATTCGCCCGTGACCGTGAGGTTCGTGGAAGGCTTTTCACTTACGGCATCACTCCGGTGATGAACAACCGCCTGCTG
>JBIJBN010000200.1:0-4135 GCA_044345175.1 Luteolibacter sp. | reverse complement strand
GCAGAGGGTTTGGAGGATCCGGTATGTATCGGCAGGTGCGGGGTGTGTGCCGGCACGTTTGATCGAATCCGCCTCCGCATGCCAGAGCGAGCCGTTGAGGTCATGCCATGTGCCATCCGGCGGGTCGGCCGAGAGTTCCACATTGCCATTGAGCAGTTCGGCGTGTGTGAGATGGATCCGGTGTCCGGTGGTGATGGTGACGGCGTTCCGCTCCTTGCCGGTGAAAACGGCGGGGTGTCCGGTGATCGCATCGAGAAAGCCCGCGAGTTGCCGGGCATCCAGATGAAGGTGGAGCGTGTCGTCATCCGCCGTGTGTTGTGAGTGAAGCCATGCGCTCAAGCGGGCATCGGCGGGATCCGGCGAGCTGCGGGATGAGCGGGTGAGGGTGGCGTGCATCCGCCCCATGGCGAGGGTGTCGCGCCAGCGGGGTGGCAGGATGATGTCGTGCGGGGTGGCATTTCCGGCCGGTTCCGGCGTGGATTCCGTGGTGGGCCGTGTGGTCGGGTGGCTGGCTGCGAGGGCGGCCAGTCCGGTGGCCACGGCATGGCAGCAGAACGTTCCGGCCGCTTGATTTTCCGGGCACGGGCAGCGGGTTTCCAAATCATCGGGCGAGCGCACCGTCACGCTCACGCGGAGGGGGCGTTTGCCAGCGATGACGGTTCCCTGCCAGCCGCTTGGTGTGGTTTTGGCGGTGCTGACGGAGCCGCGCGCGTGGAGTTCCCGGCCCTCCTTGAAGGCCCTCCATGAGGCGGCCGCCCGCAGGGTTTGTTCATTCCATCCGTTCATGCCGGAACCAAGGATAACAGGACGCGTGCGGGATGGAACACCGGTGCATGAAAAATCCCGTCGGCCGCATGGACCGGCGGGATGAAGGTGTGGGCTGCGGATTACTCGCCCTGCTGGCCCTGGGGCATCGGGAACGGCATGCCCTGCTGGGCGGGTGCGTCCTCAATCTTGACCAGTTCCAGTTCGAAAATCAGCGTGCAGTTGGGACCGATTTCGCTGCTGCGGCGTTGTTCGCCGTAGGCGAGGTTCGAGGGCAGGTAGAGTTTCCATTTGGCACCGACCGGCATCATGGTGAGCGCCTCCTTGAAGCCCTCGACCACCTGCAGTGTCATTGGCACCGGCTGGCCCGGGGGCGAGGAATCGAATTCGCTGCCATCGATGAGCGTGCCCTTGTAGTTCACGAGAAACTGCTTGTTCTCCTCCGCGCCCTCCTTGGGTGCCTGGTATCTTTCTTCTCCGCCCTTGTTGATGATTTCGTATTGGAGGCCGCTCTTGGTGGTGATGACTCCCTCGCGTTTCGCATTCTCCTCAAGGAATTTTTTTCCTGCCTCCAGATTGGTGGTTGCGGCTTCCTTTTCGCGTGATTGCAGCATGTCGCCGAGCGCCTGCATGGCGGCCTGCAGCTTGGCCTCCTCCACCTCGGGCTTGCCGCCCTTGATGGCATCGATGAAGCCCTTGATGAAATCCTCCCGAGCGATGTCACCTGCGGTCACGCCGAAGCGGCCGTATTGCTGGTCGAAGTCGCTGCCCATGCGGAATCCCAGGGCGTATGAGGAATCCGCCTTGACCACGGCAGGGTCCATTTTGGCGGCGGGCTCGGCCGCAGGTGCCGCGGCGGACTCCGGATTGGCTGTATCGGTTTTCGGGGATTCTGCGATGGCGGCGGTGGCGAGACTGATGGCCAGTGCGCCGTGAATGAGTTTGCGGATCATGATGAATGGGTGTGGGAGGTGCAAGCTATGAGCGGGGTGCCGGGGTGTCGAGTCCGGGTTTGGGTGAAAAACAGGCGGTTCAGCGGGCGTCCGCCCGCTGCACGCGGATCCGGCGCATGCGTGCGTCGAGCTCCTTGGGCGGGCAGAGCCTGCGGCGCGCATCTTCGAGGGCGCACCATGCGAAGGCGGTGGCCAGCTTCGCGCGCTCGGCAGCCGCCATGTCCTTGATGCATCCGGCAAGGTATCCGGCGAGCAGCGAGTCGCCCGCGCCCACGGTGCTGACGACCCGGACCGGCGGCGGCTCCGACAGGAACACCCCCTCCGGTGTGGCGAAAAGCGCGCCCTCGGCGCCGAGCGATAAAACCACATGGGGGATGTTCCGGCGCTGCAGGCTGCCCGCGGCGGCCACGCGCGATGGCGTGTCGGGCAGGTCATGGCCGAGGATTTCCGCGAGTTCATGGTGGTTTGGTTTGACCATGTCCACGCCGCAATCGATGGCGACCCGGAGTGCCGCGCCGCTGGTGTCCGCGGCGATGTGCGCGCCGAGCGATTGGATCAAGCGCAGCAACCGTTCGAAATCCTGCGGATGCATGCCCGCTGGCAGGCTGCCGGCAGCCACCACCCAGTCGCCGGGGCGGATGATGGATCCGAGCATGGCAACCAGCGCGTCAAAATCCCTCTCCGTGGGGCGCGCGCCGGGGAAGTTGATATCGGTCGTCTCGCGTGTTGCCTGTGCCACGATCTTGATTCCGCGGCGTGTTTCGCCGTCGATGCGCATGAATGCGTCCCTGATGCCGGTCTCGCGGAAGTGATCCTCGAAAATGCGGGTGTTTTCCCTGCCGAGAAACCCGCTGGCGGTGTTTGGCAATCCGAAGTCCGCGAGCATGGTCGAGACATTCACGCCCTTGCCTCCGGCTTGTCTCTGGTGGTGCGAGGCGCGGTTCACAGCACCTGGCGTGAGGCGGTCGAGAAACACCGTTTCGTCAATCGCCGGATTGAGCGTGAGGGTGATGATGCCGACGGGTTGGCGGGAGGGATGCATGGGAAAGGCCGGGAGATCGACCCGCGCAGGGGGCGGCTCAGCCCGGGTGTGCGGCCAGCCAATCGCGGAATGCGGCAGGGTCCGTGCCCATCGGCACCGAGGTTTTGGTCCGGTGGGCGAGAACGGCGAGGCGATCCGGGATTTCCACCGCACCGGCTCCGAGTTCGGCATCCATGACATCCTGGAACTTCGCCGGGTGGGCGGTTTCCAGGGTGATGGTGGTGCTGCACGGATGTTCCGCCCGCCATGCGCGGGCGGCGAGCCAGCCGACCGCGCCATGCGGATCGATCACGTAATCATGCAGCGACTTCACCTCGCGGATGGCGGCGCGTGTCTGGTCGTCATCGAACCACATGCCGGTGATTTTGGATTTCATTTCATCCCATGATCCGCCGAAGAGCGCCTGCATGCGGACGAAGTTCGAGGGTGCGCCTACATCCATCGCGTTGGAAATCGTCGGTTCGCTGGGGCGCGGGGTGTAGATGCCGGTGCGCAGGAACTCGGGCACCACATCGTTGCGGTTGGTGGCCGCCACGAAGTGCTCCACCGGCAGGCCGAGCTTCATGGCGAGCAGGCCGGCGGTGAGGTTGCCGAAATTTCCCGATGGCACCACGAAGACCGGCAGCACGCCATCCGGCAGCTGGCGGGCGGCATGGATGTAGTAAAAACTCTGCGGCACCAGCCGCGCGAGGTTGATCGAATTCGCGGAGGTCAGGTTGAGCTCCTCCGAGAGCGCGCGGTCGAGAAAGGCGGATTTGACCAGCGCCTGGCAGTCGTCGAAGGTGCCGTCCACTTCCAGTGCGGTGATGTTGCCGCCAAGCGCGGTGAGTTGTTTTTCCTGCAGTCCGGACACCTTGCCTTTGGGATACAGGATGATCACGCGGGTGCCCGGCACGTTGTGGAAGGCGGAGGCCACCGCTCCGCCGGTATCGCCGGAGGTGGCGACCAGCACGGTGAGCAGCCTTCCGTCATTGCGGGTGAGCCATGCCATCAGGCGCGCCATGAAGCGCGCGCCGAAGTCCTTGAAGGCGAGTGTGGGGCCGTGGAAAAGCTCCAGCACGTGGTCGCCCGGGGCGAGCGTCACGAGAGGGGCGTCGAAGGCAAGCGTGCCGGTGACGATGTCCCGCAGCGCGTCCGCCGGGACATCGTCGCCGAAGAACGCGTCCGCCACCGCGATGCCGGTTTCCACGAAATCAAGGTCGCGCCAGGACCGCCAGAAATCCGCGCCGAGCACCGGCAGTGAATCGGGCATGTAGAGTCCGTTGTCGGGAGGCAGCGAGCGAAGGACCGCCTCCTTGAGATCGACGTGGCGGTGCGGGTTGTTGGTCGAGTGGTAGGGCACGGCGTGGTGTTGCGGTGATTGCTACGCCTCAGG
>JBIJBN010000068.1:0-8112 GCA_044345175.1 Luteolibacter sp. | reverse complement strand
ACCGAGCTTTGCCAGCGAGTGGCTGAACACCGGGCGTCCGGTCACCTTGGGTGCGAGATAATAGGCGCTGCCGAGCGCGACCGGGGTGAAGAACAGGAACAGGAAGGCGGACCGGAACCAGGCGTTGATGCCCGCGCCCATGAGCGGGTGGCCGGGCATACAGTGAAGCAGGATGTTCGCGGTCAGGTAGATCCATGGGAACCAGAGCACCGCGGCCAGCAGATACCACTGTGAGACATAGACATGGCCTTCCGGGCGGACGCGGAACTGGATGAACGAGCCGATCACGATGGCGAGGTAGCTTGCCAGCAGCACCGGCCATGCGAAGAACGGGAATTCCATCCATGGCATGCCCGTGCCATGGCCCGAGAGGATGCCGAGCACTCCGAGTCCGACGCCGAGGTTCCAGATGTGGCCGGCTGTGAGGATGGTACCGCCCATGGTGCAGGGTTTGCGGGAAAGCCTTGCCATGAGCCAGATGATCACCGCGAAAGCCGCCTGCATGCCCCAGCCGTAAACCAGCGCGTTGAGGTGTGCGGGGAAGACCCGGCCGTAGGTCAGGAATGAAAAGGACGGGAGGAATCCCGGGTGGTGGACCTTGGCCGAGGCGATGACCCCCAGCAGGATCGAAACCGCCAGCCATGCGGCGCCGCTGGTCAGGAAAAACATCACCGGATGGCGCAGCGAGCGGTCGATGCCGGCGCGAAGCAGCGCGTCCTGCTCGGATGTGTGGGTGGAGAGGGAAGACATCGGTGTGGAAATGGGTGCGGGCGGGCGGATCAGGGCTGGATCAGGTCCGCGACGGTGAGCGGAGGTTTTCCGACTTCGCTGCGGAGGGCGGCCACCTGTTCGGGTTTCACCGCGGACGCTTTGTTGCCGAAGTTGTTGCGGATGTAGGTGAGCACCGCGGCGATCTGCTCGTCGGTTTGATAGGACATTGCGGCCATGCCCACGGCGAAGTTGTATTCCTTGCCGGCCACGGTGATCGGCCCGTTGAGGCCGCGCAACTGGATGCGGATCAGGTTGGAGACCGGACCGGTGACCCATTCGGATCCGGCGATTGGCGGGGCGATCGGGCCGCCTTCGCCATTCTGCCCGTGGCAGGCCGCGCAGACCATGTATTGGACCTTGCCGATTTCCATGACGGCGGGGTCGACCGGTTCGTCGGTGGCGGGTGGCGCGTCGATGGCGCTGGTGTCCGCCACCGGTGCGGCGGCGAGTTTTGCGGCGGTCGGCGAGCCGGGCACCACCTGCTCGGGTTTTTCGACAGCGACCGGTTTGGCGGCGGCGATTTTGCGGGCGACCCCGGGGATGGCGGATGTGACGGCCTCCGGCGGCAGGTTGGCGGCCTGGGCGGCATCCACCTCGGCCTTGATCCGGTAGCGCGGCGCGGCGGCCGCGTCCTCGAGGGTGGCGGGAGGCTGGCGCTTGATGATCAGCACCGCGGCGAGTGCGGCGGCGAAGATGAGGAAGGCGCCGAGGCCCCACCAGAAGGTGGCGAAGCGGACGAGCGGGTTGTCACGATTGGGATCCATGTGGACGTGATGGAAGGAATCAGTTGGAAAGGTTGGCGGATTCGAGGATGCGCGGGTCGCGGTTCGGATAGAGCGAGTGCTGGCCGAGCGCGCGGAGCAGACAGAACAGGAAGGCCGCGCCGATCGTGACGAAGGCGAGCATGTCGCCCCAGAAGGCGCCCGGGATGGACACCCGGATGTCGCCGAACACCGCGTGATTGATGTTGCCGAGCGAGACGCCGCGTTCGGGGATGGTGATGAGGTAGTGGTCGAGCACGTGCATGACCAGCGTGTAGGCCGCCATGATCGAGAGGGTTCTCGGGTTTTTCTTGAGCCATGCCTGGAGCAGGATGACGAAAGGGACGACGAAGTGGCCGAAGACCAGTGCGATCATGGCGGTGTTCCAGTTGCCGGTGTTGCGGATGAGGAAATACGAGGTTTCCTCCGTGATGCCGGCATACCAGATCAGGAAATACTGCGAGAAGGCGATGTAAGCCCAGAACACCGTGAAGGCGAACAGCAGCTTGCCCATGATGTGGAAGTGTTCGCTGGTGGTGACGTGTTTCAGGTGGCCCTGGCTCCTGAGCCACGCGCAGACGAGGATGATCACCGCCATCGAGTTGAGTGCGGATCCCGCGAACAGATAGACACCCCACATCGTCGAGAACCACTTGTAGTCGAGCCCCATCAGGAAATCGAAACCGGTGAAGGTGATGGTGAGCGCGAAAATGATGAGGGTGTAGGTGGAGTGGAAGCGTGCCTTGAAGAGCCTGGCGGTGCCGGGCTGTGGATCGGTATCCTGCGCGACCGACAGTTTCCGCAGTCCGATGATCACGAGGCTGAGGCCGACGCCCCAGAAGATGACCCTGCCATACCAGAACGGCAGGTTCATGAACCAGTATTTGTTGTAGAGCAGGTGGTCATGGTGGTGGAGGTATTCCTTGACGTTGCCGGTGGCGGCGCGGTGGGTGTTCATCCACTCGTAGAGGTATTGCTGGATTTGCGGGCAGAGCAGCGGCAGTCCGAAGAGGAACATCCACGGGTAGGTGGCGCCGAGGTTTTCAAAGGTCCTGCGCACCGAGGTGCCCCAGCCCGAGTTGGACACGTTGTGGAGCAGCGTCCAGAAGCATCCGCCGATCGAGAGGGTGAGGAAGAAGTAAAAGGCGAACAGCCATGAGTAGGCGAAGGATCCGCGCGCTTTTTCCGGCGCGAAGAACAACAGGTAGAGGCTGGCGACGGTGCCGAGGAAGGCGATGGCCAGCGAGATGCCCTTCACCCTGGCGACCTTCGGGTTGTCGAGGTGGTCGCCATTGACGGCGATCTCTGCGGAAGTGACGTGGTGGTGGTGTGCCATTGGGGTGGGAGATTACCTGGACGAAGACTTGGCGGCCTGGAGTGCGTGGATGTAGGCCACGATGGCCCACCGGTCGCGCACGGGGATGTTGTAGCCGTAGCCTCCCATTTGTCCCTTGCCGTTGGTGATGACCTCGAAGATGCGTCCGTCCGGGTAGGATTCCGGGGTGAGGCTGCTGAGTTTGGAGTTGGGGTTTGCGGCCACCGGCACGCCGTAGTTGGCGGTGATGCCGTTGCCGTCTCCTGACGCACCGTGGCAGACCGCGCAGTAGATGCCGTAGCGTTCCCTGCCGCGCAGGATTAGTTCGGCGGCGTTTTCCTGGGTCAGGCCGAGTTCCTCCGGCATGCCGTTGCCGTAATAGTCGCCCACGTGGCCGGTGTGGTAGTAGCCGGTTTGGCCGCTGAATTCGTATTCCGGGATGCCGCCGATGCTGTCCGCGCCATCCGGGTTGAATCCGCGCGGCTGGGTTCCGGCGACCGGGAGGCGTCCGCCCCGGCCGTCGGCGAAGAACGGATCCGGTTGTTGGGCGCGCAGTTTGTCCTGCTCGTCCATGTCCGGGAAGATCCGGACCGGAGGCTTGGAGAACTTCTGGCCGCGCACGCCGAGGATGCCGACGACGAGCAGAGCGATGAGCGCGTAGGCGAGGAAGAAATAGCGCATGTTGGAAGTGAAATTGGAAATGAGAGGGTGGAGGTTCCCGTCAGTCCTCCTCTTCGACGAGTTCGATGTTCTCGCCGCCGATACCGGCGAGAAGCTCCTTGGTGAGGTTGGGGCTGAAGTGCGGGTCGCGCGCCTCGATGGCGATGAAGAAGCCGTCGTCGGTGGCGCGGTGGAACTGTTTGCTGGCGAAGAGCGGGTGGTTGAGGCGCGGCAGCTGGATCAGGGCGAGCAGGCCGAAGAGCACGGTGAAGCCGGAGAACAGGATGGTCAGCTCGAACATCACCGGGAAGAACGCCGGGATGGTGAAGATGTTCGCCGGTTTGGCCTGCACCACGGTGGGGTAGATCACCACCTGGGTGGAATAGGCCAGGGCGAAGGCGGTGGCGCAGCCGGCCATGCCGCCGAAGAAGACGAACCACGGGAGGATCGAGCGTTTGATGCCCATCGCCCCGTCGAGGCCGTGGATCGGGTAGGGCGAGTAGCAGTCCCATTTGCGGAAGCCGGCATCGCGCACTTTCTCCGCGGCCTTGTAGAGGGCGGAGGCGCTTTTGAACTCGGCGAGGTAGCCGTAAACGCGTTTGCGGGTGGTGCTCACGGTGTGGATTCGGGATTCGGGATTGGGAGCGGGTGTTTGAGGATCAAACCAGTTCCTTCTGGTAGGCGGGTTCGGATTTCACGCCCGGGTCGGGATGGTGTTGTTTGTCGTCGAAGTGCGGATCGGACTCGGGGAGCGTCCACTTGACCTCGGCGATGTTGATGCATGGCAGGAAGCGCAGGAACAACATGAAGAGCGCGAGGAACATGCCGATGGTGCCGACGAAGAGCAGCTGGTCCTGGCCGGTGGGTGAGAAGGTCTTCCAGTCTCCCGGCAGCCACATGCGGGCGAGGGTGGTGACGATGATGACGAAGCGTTCGAACCACATGCCGACGTTGACGCACATGGCCACGGCCATCACGACCCACAGGTTTTCCCGGCAGGCGCGGAACCAGAACAGCTGGGGTGAGAGGACGTTGAGCGACATCATCGCGGCGTAGGCCCACCAGTAGGGGCCGGCGATCCGGTATTTGAAGGCGTCCATTTCATAAATCGCGCCGGAGTAGAAGGCCACGAACAGCTCCATGAGGTAGGCATAGCCGACGATGGTGCCTGTGAGCAGGATGATCTTGGCCATGTTGTCGATGTGCTTCATGGTGATCAGGTCCTGCAGGCCGTAGATGAAGCGTGCGGGGATCATGATGGTGAGCACCATGGCGAAGCCGCCGAAGATCGCGCCGGCGACGAAGTAGGGAGGGAAGATGGTGGTGTGCCAGCCTGGAACCACCGAGGTGGCGAAGTCGAAGGACACGACCGAGTGCACCGAGAGCACGAGCGGGGTGGAGAGTGCGGCGAGCAGGAGGTAGGCCATTTCGTAGTGGCTCCACTGGCGGTTGCCGCCGCGCCAGCCGAGAGCGAGGATGCCGTAGAGGATTTTGCGGATGCCGGGTTTGGCGCGGTCGCGGATGGTGGCGAGGTCCGGCACCATGCCGAGGAACCAGAAGATCAGGGACACGGTGAAATAGGTGGAGACGGCGAAGACGTCCCACAGCAGTGGCGACTTGAAATTCTGCCAGATGGCGTTGGCGTTCGGGATGGGTGCGAGGAACCAGGCGAACCAGACGCGGCCGACGTGGAAGGCCGGGAAAATGCCGGCGCACATCACCGCGAAGATCGTCATTGCCTCGGCGGCGCGGTTGATCGAGGTGCGCCAGTTCTGGCGGGTGAGGAAGAGGATGGCGGAGATCAGCGTTCCGGCGTGGCCGATGCCGATCCAGAACACGAAGTTGACGATCGGCCAGCCCCACATGACGCGGTTGGTGTTGCCCCAGATGCCGACGCCGGTGGACACCAGATGGAACAACCCGCCGCCGACGCCGATGGCCGCGATCAGCGCGGAGGGGATGAAGAGCAGCCACCAGAGCAGCGGCTGGCGGTTCTCGACGACGCCGCAGATGCGCTCGGTGATCCAGTGGTATGAGCGGCCGTTGAGGATGAGCTTCTCGCGCTCCAGCACCGGGAGATCGACTCCCGTGCGGGATTCCGGCGCGGCTTGGGTGGTGGATGCCATGGTGGAGAGGAAGGGTTGGAATCAGACCATGTGGATGGTGGCCTTGCCGACGAATGCGGCGTCCGGCATGTCCGGATTCGGATTCTTGACGCGGGCCAGGTAGCTGGTGCGCGGGCGGGTGCCGATGTAATTGAGAAGGTCGTAGTTGCGGTCGATGCGCTTGCTGCGTCCGACGGCCGAGTTTTCCTTGTCCACCAGGTTGCCGAAGGTGATGGCGCCGGCGGGGCAGGCCTCCTGGCAGGCGACTTTCACCGAGTCCGCGGGGATGCGCAGGGTGGTTGGGGTGACCTGCATTTCGGTGGACGGTTTGCCGGCCGTGAGCGCCTCCTGTTTCTGGCCGCGTTTCTGGCGGATGACGGCATCCTTGAGGCGTTGCACGCAATAGGTGCATTTCTCCATGACACCGCGCATGCGGATGGTGACGTTGGGGTTTTTCTGGAGGTGCTCCGCATCGCCGATGGTGGTTTTGCCGAGCGGTCCGCGGTTGAGGTTGTGCGCGATGAGCGGGTTGCGTTTGTTGTAATCGAAGAAATTGAAGCGGCGCGCCTTGTAGGGGCAGTTGTTCGCGCAGTAGCGGGTGCCGATGCAGCGGTTGTAGGCCATCGCGTTGAGGCCGTCCTCGGTATGGACCGTGGCGTTGACGGGGCAGACTGTTTCGCAGGGTGCGGACTCGCAATGGACGCAGGCGACCGGCTGGGGCACGAGTGCGGGGTTGTCGGCGTCGAAGCTGTTGTTTTTCTGTGTGGCGAAATAGCGGTCCATGCGGATCCAGTGCATTTCGCGGCCCTTGGCGACCTGTTGTTTGCCGACGATGGGGATGTTGTTTTCCGCCTGGCATGCGACGAGGCATGCGTTGCAGCCCATGCACGACGAGAGGTCGATGGACATCGCCCACTGGTGGAGCGGGTCGTTGATCAGCGGCTGGGCCTTGCCGTCCTTGCCGGGGTTCCAAGTGGCCGATCCCTCCGGCTTGTAGAGGTAGACATTGGGCGGGGCGTGGGAGTCGTTGCCCTGTTTGCGGACGTTGGCGAGTTGTTGTTTGAAGCCGCCTTTGCCGTCCTGTGCGTCGATGGTGGAAACCTCGCGGGCGAGTGCGCGGCCATACATCGCGTGGTGTTCCTGGGTGAGGGCCACGGGGTAGCGTTTGGCGACCGGTTTCACCGTGGCACCGGTGGCGAGGTAGGTGGTGGCGGAGGTGCGCAGCGGGTAGGCGTTGAAGCCGCGGTTGATGCCGACGAGTCCGACGTGCGACTGGTTTGCCGGCTTGCGGCCGAGATCGTCCTCTTCATCGAATCCCTGGCCGTAGCCGAGCGGGATGACCAGGGTGTTTTCGGCCTGGCCGAAGGAGATGAGCACCGGGATTTCCAAGGTGATGCCGTTCACGGTGACGGCGATCATCGGCTGGCTGCGGTTCTCTCCCTCGCCATCCGGACCCACATCGGCGTATTTGCTTTCGACGCCGAGCACTTTGGACACAGGTTCCGGCTCGACGAGTTGATCGTAGATGCCGAGTGCCTTGGCCGTCTTGGGTGCGATCAGCGCGGCGTTGTCCCATGTGAGTTTCGAGACCGGGTCGGGCGCTTCCTGCAGCCATGCGTTGTCGATCCAGCGGCCGTCGAACACGGACGAGTCGGTGGTGAAGATGACCTCAAGCGAGTTTTCCGATGGTGCGGTTGGGGAGGGTTCCAGCGGCAGCGCCGCGACGGACGGGGAGACCGGTTGATAGGAAGAGCCTGCGAGGAAACCCTCGCGCAGGAGTTTTTTCCATGGGGCTTGTCCTTCGCCGCCGAGAGTGGCGAAGGTTTTGCGGACGGCGAGATAGGCGGGAGACGGCGTGTCACCGGCCGCCGTGTCTGGTGTGAGGTTGCCATCGGCCGTGAGCAGGGCGGCGAGCAGTTCGAGTTCCGAGACGCATTCCGGGTAGAGCGGCAGGATCATCGGCTGGACCACGGTGTAGGTGCCGCGCGCGCTGCGGGCGTCCGACCATGACTCGAGGTAGTGTGCCGCGGGGATGTGCCAGGTGGCGGCGTGGGCGGTGGCGTGGGTGCGTTCGCCGAGGTGGAAGCTGGTTTTCACCTTGGCCAGCGCCGCGGGGAAATCGAGATCCGTGGGGGCATCGTAGACCGGATTGCCGGGAGTGAGCAGGAACAGGGTGTCGATGTGGCCCGCCTCGATATCGGCCTTGAGTGCGGCGAGGTTTCCGCGGCCGGTGTTTCCGGTTTGCAGGGCGAGCAGCGGTTTTTCGGGGCCGATGTTGCCGAGTGTGAGGTTGATGGCCAGGGCGAGTTGGTGGAGCGCGGCGGACTGCCTGGATCCGGCCAGCACCATGGATCTGCCGGCATGGTTTTTAAGGTCTGCGGCTGCGGCGCGGATCCATGCGAGGTGCTTTGGATCGGTGATCGGGTTATCGTCCGGGATGCCCGGGACACCCAGTTCGCGGGCGAGTTGGGCAGCCACTGCCGCGGTCTGGCTGGCCGGC
>JBIJBN010000149.1:0-5538 GCA_044345175.1 Luteolibacter sp. | reverse complement strand
GGCCATGCCGCCGGTGAGCGAGAAGGCCGCCTCGACGGCGTAGAGCCGGTTCATTTTCGAGACATCCGGCTGGTGGTTGTAGGTTGTGCCTTCCGGTTTGCGGCGGTCGAAGAACGGGGTGACCGGGCCCTGCGGGTCGTTGCCGGCGAAGTCGCAATCCAGCGCGAGGATGCGGTCGGCCTTGGAGAAATCCGCAGCGAGTTTCACGCCGTCGCCGAGGATCGTTGCCTGGGACTCCCCGCTGAGCGCCTCATATTGATAGAATCTGGCCGCTGGGAAGGCTGTGGTGATTTCCGCGGCGAGGCGGTTGCGTGTGGGGCTGTCATCCGTGCCGAAGAGGAAGCCGATTCTGGCAGACTTGTCAGAGGTGATTTCCCTGATGGCGGCCTCGAGTTCCGCGCGGGAGGCGGGTTTGCCGGATTTGAGCACGCGGCGCGAGCGTGATGGCGAGTAGAGATCGAGGACGGATGCCTGATCGAAGGCATCGGTGCCGCCCGCATCCGGGTGGAGGTCGTTGGGGCCGAGTTTGGTGGGTCTGCCTTCGAAGGTGGTGACCACCAGCGGGGTGGCGCCGGTGGCGCGCGGCATCGATGATGCGTAGTAGGTTGCCTTGCCGGGGATCACCCATTCCGGTGCCTTGGTGTAGGGGACGATGTAGGTTTCCGGGCGGCGGCAGGCGGCGGTGCCGAAGCCTGCGAGTGCGGTGGATGCGCCCATCAGTTTGAGGAACGAGCGGCGTGAGGTTTCGGCCTCGGCGTCACCGTTCATTTCGGCGGCCCCTTGTGGGAACTCGCGCTCGAGCCACTCGCGGAAGGCCGGGGTGTCCTCAAGCTGGCCCGAGCTGCGCCAGGAAACGGTGGTCTCGCCGGCCGGGACTTCGGGATGGTGCCAAGTGCGCTTGCTCATGTCTGACTGCGGAAAGATGGGGAGGTGGGAGAAACGGGCGGATCAATGGTGGCAGGTGGCGCAGCTTTCCTTCGGTTTCACCTGGAACTGCTCCTTGAGTTTGAGGCCGAGGTCCTGGGTGGTCTTGACGCCCGCGTCCTTGGTGTATTTGGCCACATCCGCGTCGTTGTAGTTGAAATTGTAAACCTCCTCGAGCGGGCGCAGGTGTTTTTCCGGGGCCCGGTGGCACTCGAGGCACCATCCCATCGAGTGGCTCTGGTCCTGCCAGACGACATCCATCTGGTGGACGTCGCCATGGCAGCTCTGGCACGACACGCCGCGGTTCACGTGGGCGGCGTGGTTGAAGTAGACGTAATCGGGAGACTTGTGGATGCGCACCCATTCGATCGGCTTGCCGTCGTATCCCGGGAAGTTCGGGTCCATCGACTTGTGGAGCGGCGCGAGTTTGGGGCTGTCGCGCTGGACGTGTTGGTGGCAGTTCCAGCAGGTGCTTCCGGTGGGCACGTTCGAGTGGCCGGAGACCTCGACGAACGAGTGGCAGTAGCGGCAGTCGAGTCCGAGTTGGTCGACGTGGATTTTGTGGGAGAAGGGGATCGGTTGGGCGGGTTGGTATCCGACCGTCAGGGTTTTGGGTGTGGCGTAGTAGGCGAAGGCGAGGGCGATGCCGGCCACGGCGGATCCTGCGCAGACGGCGATTTTGACAGGCAGCAGGTTGGACCAGCGGGGAAAAATGTTTGCCATGGCAAGGGCGGAGCAGAGGAGTGGGAGGCCTTGGAAAACGGGCCTAGGCCGCGGTTGATGGAGGTCTCCCGCGGCGCGGGGAGGATGCAAACCGCTCGAATCCTTGCAATGGAAAAAAGAAGATCCGCGGAATTTTTGCGGCCCGGCGGAGCGGTTGCCGGATGGTCAGGCGCCCTTCCAGTTCAGGCCTTTTTCCCTGCGCCATTTCCGGTATGCGGCCGACTGTTCGGATTTGGGCATCTGTTCGCGGGACGGGTCCTCCCTGAGGAATTCGGCAAAGAGTCCGGCGGATTCGGATCCGGAGGGCCTTGCGGGTGTGGTTGCGGCGAGATTTTCACGTGGTGGTCTTTCCAGCATGATCGTGATTTCGCGGAGCCGCCGTGCGATCCGCCAACAAAGCGCAGTGATCACCGTCAGCAACGCCGTTGTGACGAAGAGCAGCGTGTGGGCCATTGGCTGAGGGTCGGGATGATCCATGGGCCGATGTTTGCCGGTGGCGCGATGGTTGAGAAGCTTGAAGTCGGGGTGCTTGCCATGGTGAGGCCGGCGTGAGACATCAGGCGGGTGTCACGGATGTTTCACCGCGGCGGGCCGTTCGCATCACGCAATGCCCGGCTGTTTGTCTGGTTCACCACCCTTTACAATGCCCGGGCGTATTATCCGGTGCTGGCGGTGTTGTTCACCGACCTTGGGTTGCGGTTGGAGCATTACGTCCTGTTGAATGCGGTTTGGGCGGCGGCGGTTTTCCTGTTCGAGGTTCCGTCCGGCGCGCTGGCGGATGTGATCGGCAGGAAGCGCCTTCTGGTTTTTTCATCCGCGCTGATGGTGGTGGAAATGGCGCTGCTGTTGTTCGCGCCGAAGGATGGCGGGATGTGGTTGTTCGCAATCTGCCTGCTCAACCGGTTTTTGTCGGGCACTTCGGAGGCTGCGGCGAGCGGGGCGGACGAGGCGATCGCCTATGACGCGCTGCCCGCGGAGGGGCGCCAAGCGGCATGGGACGAGGTATTGGCGGCGGCGATGCGCTGGCGCGCGGTGGGGTTTTTGGTGGCGATGACCACGGGCGGCCTGCTTTATGATCCATCGTGGTTGAACGCGCTGTTTGCAGGACTGGTGGAGGTGCCACTGGACATCGCGAGGCGGCTGCCGGTGGCGATGGTCTTGATGCAGGCGCTTGCCTGTTTGTGGATCTGCCTGCGGTTTGAAGAAGAGCCGCCGCATGCGGGCAGGGCGATGATGCGCTGCCGGATGGCGTTGAGTCTGACGATGGCGACCGCGAGGCAGGCATTCACCACGCGTGCGATCGCGGTGGTTCTGGCGGGGGGGGTGCTGATCGACGCGGTGACGCGGAATTTCGCCACGCTGGTGAGTGAGTATTACCGGTTGATCGGGATTCCCGGCTGGGCTTTCGGGGTGATTGGATCGGTGGTGGCGGTTGGCAACTGGTTCATTCCGGCGATTGCGGTGCGGATCAACCGGCGTCATTCGCCGTTTGGCGCATTGGTCATCGGCGGGGTGGCCGCTGCGGCGGGTCTGTGCATGCTGGCGCCGGCCTGGCCGTGGTTCGGATTGCTGCCGGCGATGTTGCTGATGATGACTTTGGGGTATGTGGGATTCACCGTGAGCCGCTATCTCCACAGTGTGGCGGACTCTTCGCGGCGGGCCACCCTGTTGAGTGTGAAAGGTCTGGTTTTCAACCTCTCATACGGGCTGTATTCCCTGGCGTTTTCGCTGGCCTTGGCCGGCCTTGCCAGTGGGGATGGCGGGGGGTTCCGGCAGGCTCTCGGCTGGCAGGCCGGATGCTTCATTCTCGCCTTGCTGGTCTTTGTCGCGGCCGGCCGTCGCGCGTCCCGGGTTTCATGATCCGGTGTGTCCCGACCAATGCCAAAGCCCGGGGTCGATTTCATGTCTTGCGGCTTTGGCCAGCGTGTCGGCATCGGCCCCGTCCCGCAGGATCGCGAACATGGTGGATCCCGACCCCGCCATGAGCGCGGCCGCGCACTCGTCGCGTGCGAGGAGCCATTGTTTGATTTCGGCGAGGATCCTGTGTTTGGCGAACACCGGGCGCTCCAGATCGTTGACGAGTGCGATGCCCTGGATTTCCTGCGCGCCGTGGCAGACACCCGGCAGCTCGCGCGATCCGCTCCAGCGTCCATAGGCATCGCCGGTGGGCACGCTGAAGCAAGGCTTGAGGAGCAGCACGGGCAGGGCGGCAGGCGGGGAGGCGGCCTCGATCTGTTCGCCGCGGCCGGAGCAGCGGGCCGCGCCCGGAATCAGGAAAAACGGGACATCGGAGCCCAGTTCCGCCGCGATTTGGCGCAGGCGCGACTCACCGAGAATCGATCCGTGGAGTTGTTCGAGGCCGAGCAGGGTGGCGGCCGCGTCGCTGCTGCCACCGCCGAGCCCGGCGCCGTGGGGGATGTGTTTTTCCAGCGCGATGCTGAAGCGGCATTGCAAGCCCGCGGCGGCCTCGTAGGCCCTTGCCGCCCTGACCACCAGGTTGGTTTCATCGGCAGGCAGGGTGGCATCATCGCAAGTGAAGGAAAACACGCCCGTCTCGCGGAACACGACCGAATCCGCCAGGCCCGGCAGTTTCACCATCAGGGTGTCGATCTCGTGAAAGCCATCCTCACGTTTGGCGATGACGCGCAGCGAGAGGTTCAGCTTGGCGGGAGCTTTCAGGGTGAGCGTGTTCATGGCAGGGCGTCACGGACTATCAGGGCCATCATGCGGCCGGTTTTCCCCAATTCCTTGCGGTAGCTGTAATACCGCCCGGAATCACACGCGGTATTGAGCCCGCAGTCGATGAAATTTCCGATTCCGGCCCGCGCCGCCTGGCGGCCGATCTCCGCCGCGAAATCCACTTCGTAGTCGGGCGGGCGGATGCACGGGCCGAGCACCGCGGTGACATCCGCCGGGCGCGTGCCGAAACGCTCCGCCATCAACCCGAGTGCCATGGGAAGAATCCGGTCCTGAGTGCCTTTTTTTCCCGAATGAAGCAGTCCGACCGCGCCGCTGCCGCGGTCTGCGAGCCAGATTGCGCCACAATCGGCCACGTAGATGGCCAGCACGGCGCCGGTGCGACACGTGATCAATCCGTCCACACCAGGCACCACCGGCAGGCCGTCTGGCGCGACAAGGGTCGGGCATTCCGGCACCACTGCCACGCGGTTTCCGTGGATTTGCTCCGCCCTCCACCAATCGCCGTGCGTGCCGTTGAATTCCAGCACCGCCCGTTCATGGAAGGGGCGCAGCCGCCGCATTGCCTCGTCACGATCGGCATCCACGGGCAGGCCCGCAACGCGTCCGATCCATCCGGCACGCACCCCCGGCATTGCTCCGAGGGCATCCAGCCATGATGGCGACTCCATCATCGGGGAGTCCGGTGGCGGAGTCGGTTGGGATGCGTCGGTCGGCATGCGGCGAACCGGAGGCTTTCCAGGGACCCTCAGGCGATGGCCCGGCCGCGGATGGCCCGCTTGGTGTGCTCGACGGCCTCGGACTGGTCCTCATCCATTCCGGCGAGGATGCCCGCAAGGTCGTTTGCAATCTCCTTGCGCATCCGGGAGACGAGTTCGACGCCCTTGGTGGTGATTCGCACCATGATCTTGCGGCGGTCTTCCGCGGCGTGGAGGCGCTCCACGTAGCCGAGTTTTTCAATTCGATCGACCAGACCGGTGGCGGCCGCGGTCGAGTGGCCCATCTTCTTGGCAATATCGGACATCGTCAGATATTCCTCGCTGGACAGGTAGGTCAGGAGGAAAAACTGGGGAAACGAGATGTTTCCTTTGTTGAGTTCCGGCGACAGGTTGAGGATGCAGCTCCGTTGGGTGAAGAGGACGAAGTCAGCAAGGCGATCCGCATCGGCTTTCACCGAGGCGCCCGAGGCGTTCG
>JBIJBN010000199.1:0-4165 GCA_044345175.1 Luteolibacter sp. | reverse complement strand
AATGAACGGATGGAATGCCGTGCCCAGCGGACGTTTGCCAAGCTCGATGAAATCATAGGGCACTTGCGCATAATCGCGCCCGCCGACGTGTGCCAGCACCTCGCCGGTCTCATGGTCCACCATCAGCACCGCGCCCTGCAGGTATGCGGGCGGATTCCCGTCCGCCTTGCGGTAGTCGCGGTATCTCTGCCTGCTGTATCCGGGCATGGCCTCGGCCTTCTCGAGGCTCTGCCGCAACGCCTGCTGCGCCGCCTCCTGGGCCTCCGCCAGAATGGTGGTGTGGATGGTGAACCCGCCGGCCGCCAGCGCGTCCTCTCCCAGCAGCGAGTTGACCGCGTCCGCCACACGCTCGTAGAGGTGCGTGGTGCCGCGCTGCAGCGGCTTGGGATCAAGCTTCAGCGGCGCCCGCTCCAGCCTGGCGGCCTCGTCCCGGTCCAGCACGCCGAGACCCACCATGCGGCCGATCACCATGTTGCGCGATCGCCGGTTGGCCGGCTCGTTGTTGAGTGGTGAAAGATGGGTGGGGTTCTTGATGCAGCCGACGATGGCGGCGCTCTCCAGCACATCGAGATCCCGCGGCTCCTTGCCGAAATACCCGAGCGAAGCGGAGCGGATCCCGTAATATCCACTGCCGAAGTAGATGCGGTTGAGATAGAACTCCAGAATCTCGGATTTCTTGTAATGTTTCTCAATGCGGCGCGCCAGGAAGGCCTCCACCAGCTTGCGCTGGATGCCCGACTCCCCGCGCTTCCTGCGCTCGCCATCCAGATCGTAGGCATTGCGCGCCAGCTGCTGGGTGATCGTGCTCGCCCCCTGCGTCGTCTCCCCGGCCTTCCAGTTCAGATACACCGCGCGCAGGATGCCGATGTAGTCCACCCCGGCGTGCTTGTAAAACCGCTGGTCCTCACCCGCACGCAGCGCATCGATGAAGACCCGGGGCACGGCATCGATGGGAACCACGCTGCGGTTCTGCACGAAAATCCGCCCGATCTCCCTGCCGTTGCGGTCGAGGATCACGCTGGGAATCTCCAGATCGTTGATCCGCTCCAGATCATAAGTCAGCGCCCGCTCCCGATACGCGCCGGTCAAACCCATGAACACCAGGCCGGCGACACAGGCCGACACCAGCCCCAGCACGCCGACACCCGGCCAGAAGCCTTTGCGCTTGTGGAAACTCCCCCAACGGAGCTTGCTGCGGTTGCTGTTTCGAATCACTGCCATGTCGGATTCCCAATCGCCGCCATCCTCCACAGACGGCACGCGCCCGGATCCTTATCCGAGGAATCCAGCCGCCGCAACCTCTTCGTTGCCCGCCATCCTGCGGCAACGCATCGACCAATCCGGCCCCATGGATTTCGCCAGTTTCATGTCCGCCGCGCTCTACGAACCCGGACTCGGCTATTACTCAGGCAAGCCCCCCCGGATCGGCCGCAGCGGGGATTTCTTCACCAGTGTCAGCGTCGGCCCGCTCTTCGGCCAACTCCTCGCCCGCCGCTTCCTCCGGGAATGGCACGAATCCGGCACCCCGAAGCACTGGCGGATCATCGAGTGCGGCGCTCACGACGGCACCCTCGCCGCCGATATCCTCGCCGAAATCGCCACACTCGACCCCGCGGCCTTCTCCACCCTGGAATATGCCATCCCGGAACCCCTCGCCCCCCTCCGCCACGCCCAGCAACAGAAACTCCAGCCATTCGCCTCACGCATCCGCCTGATCACCAATCCCCACGAGCTCGCATCCATGCCCCTCCCGGGCATCGCCTTCGGCAATGAGGTGCTCGATGCACTGCCATGCCGACTCGTCCAATGGCAAAACAAACAGTGGCTCGAAAAGCGGGTGACTTACAATCATACAAATCGGTTGGTATTTTTATTGGAAGAAATCCATGATGCGGATCTTCTGGCGGCGCTTGAGCCGTTGGGCCGGGATTTTCCCGAGGGTTATGGCACGGAAGTCCGGACCGGTTATCGTTCGTTTTTGGCCCCGCTGGTGGCGGCGTTGGGTTCGGGGCTGATGATTTGGGTGGACTATGGATTTCCGCGAGCGGACTACTACCATCCGGGTCGCACCGAGGGCACGTTGCGCACGTTTTCCGGACATCGTGCGGGGACGGATGTGTTGGAATGCCCCGGCGGGGTGGACATCACCGCTCATGTGGATTTCACCGCGGTGGTTGAAGCCGCGGAATCCCTCGGGTGGCGGCAGGCATCGCTGCAACACCAGGGGCGTTGGCTTGCCGGCATCGCCCGCGAATGGTTGTTGGACATGGAAGGCAACCCCCGGCCCGAGGCGCTCCGCCAATTCCAGACGCTCACCCACCCGGCCCATCTCGGGAGCCGCTTCCTCGCGCTCGAACTGTCATCCAAGGCGCCCGGCGGACCCGATTCGCCCGCGTCCTGAGCGATTCCCACCGCCTCTCCGGTGCTCTTGCGGGTCCAATTCAACCGCGCCGCCTTCAGCGGCGGAAAAAAACGGCACTCTGCGCGTGCGGCCGCACATCGGGTTTTCTAACAGAAATGGGCGGAGCTGTTGGGAGGGATCATGCGAGGGTGATGCCGACGGGGCAATGATCGGAGCCGAGCACATGGGGCAGGATGGCCGCGGATTTGACGCGATCCATGAACGGTGTGGAGACGCCGAAATAATCGATGCGCCAGCCGACGTTTTTCCCGCGGGCGCCGGCACGGTAGGACCACCATGAGTAGGCGTCGGCCAGGTCGGGATGATGCGCGCGGAAGGTATCGGTGAAGCCGGTCTCGAGCAGGCGGGTGAAGCTGGCGCGCTCTTCGTCGGAAAAACCGGCGTTGCGACGGTTTTCCCTGGGCCGCGCGAGATCGATTTCCCGGTGGGCCACATTGAGGTCGCCACAGAAGACGACGGGTTTGCGCGTGGCCAAGCGAGCGAGGTGCTGGCGGAAAGCCTCGTCCCATGCCAGGCGGTAGGGCAGGCGGCGCAGGCCGTCCTGCGCGTTGGGAGTGTAGACATTGACGAGAATGAAATCCGGATACTCCAGCGTGAGCAACCGGCCTTCGCGGTCGTGTTCGTCAATGCCGAGTCCCTCGTCCACCCGCAGCGGCGGCTCACGGGTGAAGACCGCCACGCCCGAGTATCCGGGTTTTTCCGCCGCGCTCCAGCATGACTGATAGCCGTCGAATTCCGGCGGGAGCGGCACCTGGCCGGGACGCGCCTTGGTTTCCTGCAGGCAGAGGATGTCCGGACGCTCGGCGGAGACAAACTCACCGAGCCCCTTGCCGAGCGCGGCGCGGATGCCGTTCACATTCCATGAGAGGAGTTTCATGCGGAGATGGAAAATGATGTTGCGGACATTCGCGCCGGCAGCCCCGCGGTTGCGGAGCCATTGGATCTCAATACCGCCGCCACGCGCTCGGGAGGAACAGGACCAACAGGGCGAAGAGTTCCAAACGGCCGAGAATCATCAGCCATGCCAGAAACAGTTGGGTGCTGTCGCGGAAGTGGCCGAAGTTTTCAGTGGGCCCGACCGCGCCGAATCCGGGGCCGATGTTCGAAATCGCGGCAAGCACCGCACCGCAGCAGGTTTCCATGCTGATTCCGGTGCCCGCTTCGAGGAAACCGACCACGGCGGTGGAGATCACGCAGATCATCAGATACATCACGATGAAGAACATGGTGCGCGCGCGGCCGTCCTCGCTGATCGTGTTGCCGTTCACCACGAGGCGGAACACCAGGTTTGGCCGGAAGGCCCGGACCACCTCGTGACGTGCGGATTTGAGGAAGACCAGCAGCCGCCCGATCTTCAGGCCGCCGGCGGTCGATCCGGCGCATCCGCCCGCAAGCATCAGGATCGCCAGCAACACCTTGGACCATGCCGGCCAGAGTTCGTAATCGGCGGTGCCGAAGCCGGTGGTGGAAACAATGGAGACCACCACGAACGAGGCGTCCCTGAGCGATTGCAGCCATTCCGCCTCGCCGGTCCATGCGCGGCCCAAGCCGATGGCCAGGATGAACACCGCGCAGATCCCCAGCAACCAGCGGCCGTCTTCCTCCTCGCGCAGCCGCCGCCAGTTCTTGCGCAGCACCACCACGTAGAGCAGGAAATTCAGGCTGCACAGCAACATGACCAGCGTGATCCACAACTCGATCAGCCAGCCATTGGCCCAGCCGGAGTAATGGCCGACGCTCAGG
>JBIJBN010000198.1:0-4187 GCA_044345175.1 Luteolibacter sp. | reverse complement strand
GCGGACGGTTTACCTGCGGGCCGCCTCGGACACCTCGGTCTGGCTGCCGCTGAGGATCGGCGATGCCGAGTGGATCGGGAAATTCAGGGTTCAACAGGCATCCGCCGACGCGCTGTTGCTGGGTTTCTGTGTCGCGATTTTTTTCCTGAGCCTGCTGATCGCATGGGTGCAGCGGGCACGCTTGTTTGTTTTGTTCGCGCTGGTGGTGGCGGGATACGCGCCGCACTACGCCATATTCAATGGTTATGCATTGCAGTTGTGGCCGGAGGCACCACTGTGGGTCGAGCGCGGGGGGTATGGCCTGGTGGTGGGACTCGGGCTTTTCGCTTTCGCGCTATTCAATGGAAGCTTCATCGGACGGGCGGGAATGAGCCGTCCCGAACGCTGTCTGCAACGCCTCGCCGAGGGCCTCACTCTGGCCGGCATGGCGGTATTCCTGATGTGTGAATTCAGGATTGCGGTGCGGTTGATGAATCCACTCGCCGTTTCGGGGATCATGGCAGGGCTGTTGCTGGCCTGCATCCGCCGTCGGCCGCTGCGGGAAGAGGTCTGGTTCACCATCGCATGGGGCGGCCTGGGCCTGATGATCGTGATCATGGCCTTGCAGTTCGGCAACATCATCCCGGTGCTGGTGCCTTTCCGTGTGTTGCAGATGCTGGCCATGCCGTCGATCCTGACGGCGTTTTTCCTCGCACTCTTGATCCGCCAGCGGGCCACCGAGGACTTGCTGGTGCAGCGCACCGTCGAGACGCAGGCCCATGAACTGGTCGGCAACATCGCCGCGGGCACCTACGAGGCGTCCCTCGCCACCGATCACCGGGGCATGGTCGGTCCCCGCTTCCGGTTCGCGAGCCGCCAGTTTCTCGAAATGTTCGGGGTGGAGCGTGATGCGCTGCTGGCGGACCCGGCGGTGATCGTCCCGCGCATCCATCCGCAGGACAGGAGGAGCCTTGAGGAGGCGAATGCCGCGGCACTGGCATGCAAAGGGGCGTTCCGCTGGGACGGACGCGTTCTGGTGCATGGTGCGACCAAATGGTTTTCCATCGTATCCACCCCGCGGCAGACCCGCGATGGCGAAACCGTATGGTCCGGACTGGTCACCGATGTGACGACGGAGAAGGAGGCGCAAAACGCGCTGCGGCGGACACTCGAGGATCTGCCGGTGGCCGTGGCATGCGGCACGCTTGATGATCCCCCGCGCATCTCCATGACCAATGATTTGTTCACCAAGACCTTCGGATACACCGCCGAGGAGATCCCGACAGTCGCCCGCTGGGTTGAACTTGCCTACCCGGATGAGGACTACCGCCGTGAAATCATGACGTGGTGGGGTGAATCGCTCGCACAAGCCATGCGCGAGAAAGGCAAGCTGGGATCGCGGGAAGTGCGCTTGCGCTGCAAGGATGGAAGCGAGAAGGAGGCGATCGTCAGCGCGACCGTTCTGCCCGGCGGACCGGTGGTCACATTCCAGAATGTGACGGAACGCAACCGCGTGGCGCGCGAACTCGAGGCGATGCGGCTCAGCATGGAGAAATCGGCCTATGAGCTTACGGAGAACATGCCGGCGGGGACCTACGTGCTGACGCTCACTCCACGGCCGGAAGAAGGCGTGGATCTGGCTTTCCGTTTTGTCAGCAAGCGATTTCTCGAGTTGTTCGGCGTCGGGCGCGGCGCGCTGATGGAAAATCCGAACGTTGTCATCAACTCGATCCATCCGGAGGACCGCGAGCACATGAACGAGAGCAACGCCCGCGCCTACGCCACCAACCAGCCGTTCCACTGGCAAGGCCGGACCTTGCTGGATGGGGAAACACGGTGGTTGAGCATCAGTTCGAATCCGCGGGTCGAACCGGACGGGGTGACGGTGTGGGAGGGGGTGGTGAACGACATCACGGCGCGGGTCGAGGCCGAGCAGAAACTGGCGAAAGCGCTAGAAACCGAACAACGCCTGCGCTCGGAGGCCGAGGCCCTCCGCCGTGAAGCGGAGAAGGCGCACGAGGCGAAGAGCATGTTCCTGGCGAAGATGAGCCATGAGATCCGCACGCCGCTGAGCGCGCTGGTCAGTCTTTCGCAAGCGATGTGGATGCGTGGCGAGCGTCAGGAGTCCACGGTGGATTTCACGCGGTTTCTCAACCGTGTGCGTTCCGGCGGACAATACCTCAACCTGTTGCTGCGCAATGTGCTCAATGTATCCGCCGCGGAATCCGGACGCGTTCCGGTGAAGGCATCCGAGTTTTACGTGGCCGACTGGCTGGATGAAATCCGCAACATCCTGGATGCCATCGCGGAGTATCACCGGGGCGAAATCGAATGGTCGCCGCCGGAGGATGATGAGGCGCGCTGGCGCACCGACCAGATGCGGCTCACCCAAATCGCGCTGAACCTCGGCGAGAACGCGCTCAAGTTCAGCGCGGGCCGGGCTGGACCCGTGCGCATCGCGGTGGAATGCACCGGCAGCCACCTGCGCCTCAAGGTGGAGGACCGCGGGCCCGGCATACCACGCGAAAAGTTGGCCGCGGTCTTCGATGAATTCACGCAGGCGGGTGCGGAGGTTTCGCCCGTGGACGACGGGGTCGGCCTCGGACTGGCCGTGGTGAGGATCAATGCCGGCCTGCTCGGAGGCGCCGTGCGCGCGGAGGCGCTCAAGCCGCAAGGCACGAGATTCATCGTGGATCTCCCGCAGTGCTGAAACGAAACCACACACGCCCGCACGCGCGGAAACACCGGCAGTCCGGGGTGCTCCGCGGATTTTTCCGCCTCCGGTCTTTTCCTTTACGCCAGGCCGCGGACGGGTAATGTGGCCGGCACCGCATCATGCGCACCCTGATCGTCGAAGACAGCCGCGAGGACTTGCTCAACCTCCGCACCTTGCTCGAGCGCGTCACAGAACTCCAGATCACCGGCGAGGCCCACAGCCTGTCCGAGGCTTGTGCGGCAGTGGACCGGCTCGCGCCGGAACTGGTCTTCCTCGACATTGAACTGGGCGCGGAAAACGGCTTTGACCTGCTCGAACACCTGCCACCGCAAACACGGATCGTTTTCACCACCGTGCATACCGGCTACGGCGCGAGAGCCTTCGATGTGAATGCGGCCGATTACATCATCAAGCCGGTGAGCGAGGAGCGCCTGCTGCGTGCTCTGGCCAAGCTGCGGTCCCCGGAGAGCACACCACTGACCAAGGTGCAGGTATATCGCGGCGGCGGTGAGCGCCACCAACTCGCACTCGAGGCGGTGGCCGCCATCAAGGCGGACCGCGACCACAGCATCGTCATCTGCGGCAGCCGCAAGTATCCCGATCACCGGCGCTTCCGGGAATGGGCCGCGCTCGTCGATGCAACCGCGTTCTGGCAGCTCGACCGATCGACCATGCTGCGCTTCGATCTGGTGAACTCATGGACCCCCCACGGTGCCGGCTTGATCATCAGGTTCCGCAACTCGCCGGTCGAACTGGAAATCGGCCGCGCCGCGGCCAAACGGTTTCTGGAGCTCGCACCCTCCGCCTGAATGCGCAAATCCTGCTCCGGAACCGACGTTTCGTCGAAAATTCCGACGATTCGTCGAGGTTGGGTGCCTGAATCGGGTTTTCACATCGACAGGATCCGGCCGACCATGAAAACAAACCGTCGATCCCCAATCGAGGGTTTTCCTTTTTTTGCGGATCTGGTCATGGCGACCCGGCATGACCATTCCAATTTCGGTGGACACGCGTTGGGGGGCGTGTGTCCACCGATCCCGGGTCAATTTTGTGGTCATTGGATGAATCCAACCGAACTGCCTCATGCCCACCGTGCCCCCTGCCGGACATGCATGAACAACCCGAATCACCCATGAACACGCGGAACAAACAGCCCGGGGAGACGAATCCCGGGAGGAGTTGGGACAGGTCATCCGATGGCGATGGATTCGGCAGCTCCGGATGGCGCCTCGCCGGGCTTCTGGCGCTTTGGATCGTCGGCATGGTCTGGCTGGTGCTACCGGGCATGCGGATGAATGATGGCGCCACCGGAAAACATCCCGAGCCGGCGTCTTCCGGCGTCAAAACGGCGGAGGATGTGGCAAAAGCATTCCTGCAGGAAACCGATCCCGCGAAGCGCTTGGAATGGGTGCGCCATCCGGATGAGGTGAAAACCCGGCTGGCGGAATACCCGGACGAGGCACGCCAGCAGGTGGGAAAGGTCACGAACATC
>JBIJBN010000197.1:0-4198 GCA_044345175.1 Luteolibacter sp. | reverse complement strand
GCGCATCAACAGCAGTTCGGAAATCAACCTTCTCGCCGGCAGCTCCAACCGCATCCAGGCACTCATCGATTTTTACTCGCGGCTCGATCCGCAACAACTTGAGGAGGAGGCGCGCAAACTCGACGACCTGCCGGTCAACGAGCGCATCATCTCGTCATTCGTGTTGTTCGGGCGCTGGGCGGAGGTGGATCCCACCGCCGCGATGTCGTTTTCAAACACCATGGGATTCTCCGGCATGTTTGTCAGGCCGACGATCCTGCAAAGCTGGGCCAGCGTGGATCCTGCGAATGCGGCGAATTACTATGCAACAAACCCGCGTGAGTTCGCGATGATGGGCATGATGGGCCGCGGACCCATGGGCGGTCAGGGCGCGGCATCCATCATCGCCGCCGAATGGGCACGGCAGGATCCCGCCGCGGCCATCCAATGGGCGCAGTCCCTTACCACCGAGAAATCCCAAGCCATCAGCGCCGTGGTCGGCGAGATCGCCAAAACCGACCCCGCCAAGGCCGTCTCCATGCTCAGCACCCTCGGCGGCGCGGATCTGCGCGATGCCTACTCAACCATCGCCGCCCCGTTCGGGGCCTCGGACTTCGGCCAAGCACAGGCATGGATCCGCACCCTGCCCGCGGATCAACAGGCGGACGCCCTTGCCTCGGCGATCCGCGGCTTGTCCGGAAAGGACCCCAGGGAGGCCGCGCGACAGCTCGGGGAAATGCCGGACGGAGAAGCCAAACACAGCGTGATCGATAAAGTGGTCGGCGACCTTGCGCGCGATCATCCGGTGGAGGCCGCGCGATTGTTAGAAGGGCAGACCGACGAGAATGTCCTGCGCGACGGGATGCGCGAGCTGATGCCCTCATGGGTCGCCCGCGACCCGGCGGCCGCGCTCGCCTACGCCGATTCCAGGGCACCCGGTAGAGTGCGGGACGGCGCGCTCCAGTCCTACATCTGGAGCAACCGGGCGGCCGCACCGGCTGACCTCGTCAGGGTGGCGGAAAGCATCGGAAACGAAGGCGATCGCAACCGCAGCATCGCGATCACCGCGGCACGCTGGATGAGCGAAGACCAGGCCGCGGCCACGTCCTACATCCGCCAGTCCACCATGCTTGCCGAGGAAACCAAGACGCGCATCCTCGAAGGCCGGGGGATGCGTGGACGCGGAAGACGGGGTGATTGAGCGTGCAGGCACGCGGTCACCTGTCACTTCCTCACCAGCAGGCTTTGGCCAGTCATCTCTGCGGGCTTGGCGACGCCGAGCATGTCCAGCAGCGTGGGCGCCACATCGGCCAGAATGCCGTCCTTGACCCGGTAGTCCGCGGCATCCTCCGCCACATAGACGACATGCACGGGATTGGTGGTGTGCGCGGTGTTGGGCGAACCATCCGGGTTGCACATGTATTCGCAGTTGCCGTGATCCGCGGTGACCAGCAACTTGCCGCCGAGACGGAGGGTTTCCTCGACCACCGCCTTGACGCCCGCATCGATTGTCTCCACCGCCTTGATCGCCGCATCGACCACGCCGGTGTGGCCGACCATGTCGGGATTGGCGAAATTGAGAATCACCAGGTCGTAATCCTTGAGCTTGGAAACCACCGTGGCGGTGACCTGCGGAGCGCTCATCTCAGGCTTGAAATCGTAGGTCGGCACATCCTTGGGGGACGGGATGATGACCCGGTCCTCGCCTGCGAAGGACTTCTCGACGCCACCGTTGAAGAAATAGGTCACATGCGGGTATTTCTCCGTCTCGGCGATGCGCAACTGGTTCATCCCGGCGGCGGCGACGGTCTCACCGAGCACCATCCCGAGCTTCTCGGATGCGAAGATCGGCGGACAAGTGTAGGTCTCGTCGTATTCCGTGAGCGTGACATAATGCGTTTTCGGAGCAACCACGCGGTCGAAACCATCGAAATCCGGCTTGAGAAAGGCATCGGACAATTCGCGGGCGCGGTCAGCCCGGAAATTGAAGAAGATGATGACATCATCGTCGCGCACGCGCGGCGTGTCCGCCTCGCAGAAGACCATGGCGGGCATGAACTCGTCGGTCTTGTCGAGCCGGTAGAAATCGGCCACCGCTTCGCTGGCGAGAATGTCGCGCTTGGCACCCTTGCCGAGAACGATGGCATCCCATGCCTGTTTCACCCGGTCCCAGCGCTTGTCGCGGTCCATCGCGAAGTAGCGGCCGATCACCGTGGCAATGCGCGCACCGCACTTTGCGGCCTCGTCCTCGACCTTGGCGAGATAGCCCGCCCCGCCGGTGGGAGAGGTGTCGCGACCGTCGGTGATGGCATGGATCATGATGTCCTTCACTCCGGCTCCACTGGCGAGTTTCACCATGGCGATGAGCTGGTCCTGATGGCTGTGCACACCGCCGTCGGAAACAAGCCCGATGAAATGCAGCCGGGTGCTCCGGGCATTTTCCAGTGCCCTGGTGAATACCGGATTGCCTGCCAGCGTGCCATCGACGATCGCCTTGTTGATGCGGGTGAGGTCCTGATAGACGATGCGTCCGGCACCAAGGTTGAGGTGGCCGACTTCCGAGTTGCCCATCTGGCCGGGCGGGAGGCCGACGTCGAGTCCCGACGCGCTGAGGAAACCCTTTGGGTAGCGCTCGAGCATGGCATCATGAAACGGCGTGTGCGCGAGAAGCACGGCATTGCCGTCTTTTTCCGCGGATTCCCTTCCCCCTGGGTTCACTCCCCAGCCGTCGCGTATGATGAGCACCACCGGTTTGTTGGCCATGACGCGCCGCGTTTATCCGGCTCCGCCACCCGGGGCAAGCGCCGAGAGGCCCCGCGGCGCGGATTTCCCAGTAGTGCGGCAATGCTGGCCGCGGACCGGCAATCGTCAGCCAAGCGGAAACTCGCCATCCTCATCGATGCCGTGCCAGCCGAGTTTGCCGAACGCGCGCAGGATCGATGCGAGCGGCTCGCCGTCCTCCTCGCCCTCGCCGTGTTCGATGGTGGCGGAACGGCTCAGGCCGTGGTTCACCTCGATGCTGATGACGGTGTTGTAGCACTCGAGCGTGATCCAATCGCCCCATGATTTCGATTCATGGTGGGGATCCAGGTGTTCCTTGCGCAGGGCGGACAACACCTCGACGAGCGTGCTGGAGGGAATGAAATCGGGAACTTGGACAACGGTTTCCATGGAGAGACGAGGGGGATGTGCAAGGTGACCGGTGGTATGTTGCGGAATTTCAACCTCCGGGTCGAGCATCGTTTGCAAACCCCGCACCGGAAAGTTTCGCGTATGCTCCGCCAAGCGCAAGCAGTTCGTCATGCGTCCCCTGCTCCACCACCATGCCGCGGTCCAGCACGCAGATGCGGTCCGCCTCCCTTACCGTGGACAGCCGGTGCGCGATCACGAAACACGTCCGCCCTGCCCGGAGGCGCTCGAACGCCTGCCGCACAAGATGCTCGGTGCGGTTGTCCAGGGCTGAGGTGGCCTCGTCTAACAAAAGAACCGGCGGGTTTCGCAGCAGCACCCGTGCGATCGACAGCCGCTGCCGCTCGCCACCCGAAAAACGCCCGCCGCGCTCGCCGGCCATGGCATCGAGCCCGTCCGGCTGGGCGCGGATGAAGTCCGCCGCGTTGGCCGCCTCCAGCGCGCTCCACAGATCGGCATCGGTTGCATCATGCCTGGCCAGCAGCAGGTTCTCCCGCACCGTGGTGTTGAAGAGGAAGTTTTCCTGCGTCACATAGCCGAGGCGGTCGCGCAGCCATTCCTTCGAGATCGTTTCGAGCGGCATGCCGTCCAGCAGGATCCGGCCGGTGGCGGGCTCGTAAAACCGCGTGAGCAGGTTGAGCACGGTGGACTTCCCAGCGCCGGTGGCGCCGACCAAGGCGACCGTCTCCCCGGGCATCGCCTCAAGACTGATGTCCCGCAGCGCCGGAGTGCCGCCGGTATAGCCGAATGAAACCTGCTCGAAGCGCACATGCCCGCGGATCGCATCCGGCCGGATGCCCTCGGTGATGTGGGTCTCCTCCGGAGTGTCGATGATGCTGAAGACACGTTTCGCGGCCACGATCCCGCGGGTGAAGGTTTGCGAAAGCGGGTTGACGCGTGAAATCGGGTCGAACATGAACCCCCAGGCGACGAGGAATGAAATCACCACGCCCGGTGAGATTTTCCCCTGCAGCGCCCAGTATGCGCCGCACGCGACCATCAGGATGATGCCGGATTCCGCGATGAAGGA
>JBIJBN010000196.1:0-4207 GCA_044345175.1 Luteolibacter sp. | reverse complement strand
CGCCGCCAATGATTCCTCACGGCGGCGGAAATCCGCGAATCCGAAGCCTGCCGACTTCGGCCTCACCGCGCCGTCGCAACTGGTTAAAAACTACGTGCTGGACACCAATGTGCTGCTGCACGACCCAGCCTCGCTGGAGCGCTTCAAGGAAAACCACCTGTGCATCCTGGTGGACGTGCTGGCCGAGCTGGACCGGTTCAAAAGCGAGCAGACCGAGCGCGGTGCGAACGCGCGGCGCGTCCACCGGCGGCTCACCGAGATGTTCTCCTGCTCCGAGGCGGTCACCCGCGGTGTGGCCACACCCTTCGGCGGCACAGTGCGGATGGTGATTTACGATCCCGCAAGCTGCCCGAAAAACTCCGAACTGCTCAACCGCTTCCACCGGATTTTTCCAGACCGCGAGCGGGTGGACCACCGCATCCTCGCCGCCTGCCTGCTGCTGATGCGGCACAACAGCGCGCCCGTGGTGCTGGTCACCAAGGATATCAACATGCAACTCAAGGCGCGCGCCGCGGGCATCGAGTGCCAGGATTACCTCAATGACAAGGTGGATGCCCGCGAGGTTTCCAACTACGAGGTGCGCGGCATCGCGGCAGACGCCAACGAACTGCAGCGCTTCGCCAGCAGCGGCGGGATCACGCTGGAACCGGAACGCGTCGATGGCGTGTCGGTGAATGAATACGTCCTGCTGGATGCCGGTGGCAAACAAACCATCCCCGCACGCCTCACGGCGGACGGCCGCCTGGTCCGGCTCAATTTCCCCGAGGCACTGCGGATCCCGGACGGACACGCGCTCAAACCGCTCAACCTCGGCCAACGCTGCCTCATCGACGCCTTGCTCAACCCGGAAATCTCTCTGGTCACCTGCTACGGCCACGCGGGCACCGGCAAGACCCTGGTCGCCGTGGCGGCCGGCCTCCACGAGATGTTCAACCGCCGCTACAACGGCATCACCGTGAGCCGCCCGGTCGTCTCCATGGGCGAGCAACTCGGGTTCCTGCCCGGATCACTCGACGAAAAAATGCGCCCGTGGCTGCAGCCGATCCATGACGCGCTCGACCTGCTGATGCGCCCGAGCACCCCGCCCGGCCCGCGCCGCAAACAGTCCAAGGCAAACCCCGCGCCGCCAGCCAACGTGAAAAAACCCTACGAGCTGCTCATGGAGCAGGGGATCCTCGAAATCGAAGCGCTCTGCTACATCCGCGGCCGCTCGATCCCCAACCGCTTCTTCATCCTCGACGAGGCACAGCAACTCACACCCCAGGAAGCGAAAACCATTGTCACACGCATGTCGCGGGATTCCAAGCTGGTCATGGTCGGCGACCCAGCGCAGATCGACAACCCCTACGTCGACAGCCGCAGCAACGGCCTGGTCTACACCCGCAACCGGCTCAAGGGGCAGCCATTCTCCGCCCACATCGCGCTCAACCGCGGCGAACGCTCGGAACTCGCCGAGGCCGGCGCGAGACTGATGTGATGCGGCGTCACGCCCGCGCCAGCAACGCCTCGTCCCAGTCCTTCCACACCGGATCAAGCCCCTGCGCGCGCAGCATCGCGGCGACTTCCGCCGCTTCCCGCGTGTCATGAATGCGGAATTGCTCGGTGGCCTTCCCGCAACCGGACCGCTCCGGCAATTCCACACGCCTGCCCCTCACGGTGAGATGGAGATCCTCCGCCCCCGCGCCGGTGTAGCCGCCGGGCTCGGTGCGCGCGCCGGCGGACATGTGGGTCACGCCGAGCGTGGCCACCGCATCACGCAACGGCGCGGGCTCGCGCGTGGAAAGCACGATGCCCACCTGCGGAAAAAGAATCCGGAACACGGTGATCAGCCGCACCAGCGCCTTGTCCGGAAGAAACAACACCGGATCCGGCACGTATTGATAGTTCCCGGCGTATGGCCGCATCCGCGGAAACGCCACCGTAAGCTGGGCCTTCCAGCAATGTCTGGACAGGTATTCCAGATGGGCGCACAGCGCGAGCGCCTCATGCTTCCAATCGGCCAGCCCGAACAACGCGCCAATCCCGATGCGGCGGAACCCACCGGCATAGGCGCGTTCCGGACAATCCAGCCGCCAGTCGAAATTCCGCTTCGGCCCGGCGGTGTGCAGTTTCTGATAGACCGCGCGGTCATAGGTTTCCTGATAGACGACAAGCCCCTCCGCGCCGCTCGAGACAATCGCGGCGTATTGCCCGTCCTCCATCGGGCCGACCTCGATGGCCAGCGTGGGGATCAACGGCCGGAGCGCCTCGAGACACCGCTGCAGGTATCCCTCCGAGACGAACTTCGGGTGCTCTCCGGCCACCAGCAGCAGGTTGCGGAATCCCAAAGCGTGGAGATGCCGGGCCTCGCGCACGACCTGGCCGACATCCAGGGTCGTGCGCAGGATCTCCGCATCGCGCGAAAACCCGCAGTAAGAACAATTGTTCACGCACTCGTTAGAAAGATAGAGCGGCGCGAACAATCGCATCGTCCGGCCGAAATGACGCCGCGTGACCTGCCGGCTCTGCTGCGCCAAGGCTTCCAGCGGCCCGCCGCTTTCCTCATCCAGCAACGCGAGGCAACGCCGCATCAGCGGCGTCGGATGCCGCATCAGATCGGGGAAAACATCGGCGAATGCCATGGCGGGCGCAACATGCCGCGCGCCGGCCATGGCGTCAAAGCCGATTGCGGTGGCGGCACCCGCGACGATCCGTTAAGCAGCCCGTGTGAATCCCGCGCTTGAGACCCTGATCCTCGCCCTGGCGGGCGACGAGGGCCGCACCAACCCGTGCCCGGCTTTGTTCCTTGGGGCGGAGCCGCATCCGGAATGGCGCGGCTGGCCGGACCTCACCGGCTGGCAACCGCACAAACCACTGGCGGATGCCTGGCAACGCGCCGGCTTCCACCATGAGGCCGGCCCGCCCGCGGGCAAGTGGCCGCTGGTGATGGTCCTGCCAGGAAAATCGCGCGATGAAACCCTCGCATGGTTCGCGCTGGCACGCGCGTGTCTCAAGCCCGGCGGCCGCATCCTCGCCGCCATGCCCAACACCACCGGCGCGGCCCGCTTTGAAAAGGAACTCGCCAAGGCTACACGCCGCATCTCCTCGATCCAGAAACACAAGTGCCGCGCCTTTCTGGCGGTGGATGACGGATCATGGGACGAGGATCTGTTTCTAACATGGTTGGAATCGGGAAAACCGCGCGCCATCCCCGGCACCGGATTCATCACCCAGGCGGGGGTTTTCAGCAGCGGCCACATCGACCCCGGCTCGCGATTCCTCGCCAGTCACCTGCCGGCGGGCCTCCACGGCCATGTGGCGGATCTCGGCGCGGCATGGGGGTTTCTGTCCGATGCGGCGCTGCGCCACTGCCCGCGCATCACGAAGCTCGAATTGTTCGAGGCAGACTCCCGCGCGCTGGCCTGCGCGCGCGAGAACCTCGCCCGCCACACCCGCGACATCCGTTTCCACTGGCACGATGTGACCACCGGCCTGCCCACATCCCCGCTGGATGCGGTGCTCATGAATCCACCCTTCCACAACGGCCGGGCGGCCGATGTCGAGCTCGGCCGCGCCTTCATCACCCGCGCCGCGGAATCACTGCGGCGCGGCGGCAGGCTGCTGCTCGTCGCCAACCGGCAACTGCCATACGAAGCCATGCTCGACGATCTGCACATGGCATGGCGCAAACCCGCGGAAAACGCCACCTACAAGCTCCTCTTCGCCGAAAAACGCTGAAACCACAGCCCATCCGGCCGTCGCGGCCGCAAGGACAACAATCCCGTGAAACTCGTCAAACTGCTCGCCAACCTCGGCTACGGATCCCGCAGGGAAGTCCAACAGTTGATCCGCGCCGGCGCGGTCACGGATACCTCCGGACGGGTTCTGGCTGAAAGCGATCTGCCGCCGCACGGGCACATCCGCTTCCGCGGGCAGCCGCTCGATCCACCGTTTCCGCTCACCCTCATCCTCCACAAACCCGCAGGCCACACCTGCAGCATGGATGACCCGGGAGCGGTGATTTACGACCTGCTGCCGGAACGCTTCGCCCACCGCAACCCCGGACTCAACCCGGTGGGCAGACTCGACAAGGACACCACCGGCCTGCTGCTCATGACCGACGACGGGAAACTGCTCCACCGCATCATCCACCCCAAGTCCGGCTGCCTGAAAACCTACCATGCCACCCTCGCCCGCCCGCTCGAGGGCCACGAGGCGGAACTTTTCG
>JBIJBN010000195.1:0-4215 GCA_044345175.1 Luteolibacter sp. | reverse complement strand
GCCACCGTCACACTGAATGCCAATGCCTTCGATGCCAACGGCGCCCCTCTCGCCCAAGGCACCGTCGCAGTGGACATCACCGCCCCGGACGGCCGCACCCAACGCATCAACCTCGAAAAAAACGACAGCGCATGGGGCGCCTTCAGCGGCCGCTTCAAGGTGGATCTGCCCGGCCCGTGGAAACTCCACGCCACCACACCAGACACACCGGACACCCCGCTGGAAACCACCCTGCTCGCCCAAGGCGTGGAAATCGAGAAAAACGGCCACCCTGCACGACCGGATGTGCTGGATGAAATCGCACGCGTCTCGCGCGGCCGCGTGATCCAGCCCGCACAACTCGCCGACCTGGTCCGGGAAATCAACGCCCTGCCCGAGCCCCGCCCGCGCGAATCCCGCATCCAACTCTGGTCCCACTGGGCCACCCTCTGCGCCCTCACACTGCTCCTTGCCACATTCTGGACCGGCCGCAAACTCAACGGCACGTTCTGAACAAACAGCCACCACCCCCTCACGCCACACGCAACCATGCACCGGCACGCCCGCACCGCACCGACAACCCAGCCGCCCCGCGCAGGCCGCTGGCTGCTCGCGGGCACCGGCCTCGCCACCGCGCTGATCGGCGTGCTGTTCATCTGGATGATGGCTCGCAGCTACCTGCGCGCACGCGAAATGCACCGCTGGCCCCAAGTCCCATGCGTCATCCTCGAAAACACCATCGAGGAACGCCTTCACGACCCACTCTCACCACGCGAATACCGCGTCAACATCACCTTCGGCTACGAATGGCGCGGCAATCCCCACACCGGCACACGCACCACCCTGCGCGGCAACCCGTGGACATCCAAACCCAACCTCGCACGCAAACGCGCAGCCCAATACCCGCCGGGACTCGAAACCACCTGCCGCGTGCATCCCCAACACCCGGATTTCGCCGTGCTCAAGCCGGATTCACTCGCACCGGGATATTCAATCTGGTTCCCCGCGCTTTTCGTCATCGGCGGCCTCGGCATCACCCTGCGCGCCGCCTGTCCACCAGGCCCTCCGCGGCAGCCCGGCACATGACGCCGTCCTCACCTCCGCCGCGAGGTTTTTGTTGATCTGCCGGATGATCGTGCGTTAAGGTCCCGCCCCGCGGACTCGCGCCCCGGCAGGCCGCACACACACGGCCACCGCCGCGGAATCCGCCACTCTAACAGCGATGAATCCCGACCGAGCAACCCTCAACTTTCTCAACAGTTTCCCGGAGGAATCCCGCAAACGCGGCGAACTGCTCCAGAAGGACGGCGCCGTCACCCAGATCTTCGGCAACCACCTCTTCATCCAGGGCCGTGTCGAGGACGAGGCCGGCACCTTCCGCACCAGCCTGCGCCTGCAGGGCAACCGCTGGTTCGGATCATGCACCGCAGAGGACGAGATCATCGCAGGCGCATGCCAATACGCCACCATGATGGAGCGCATGCACCGCGGCGAGGACCTCCCGGAATCACCCAACGAGTTCGACGACACCCCAGTCCTCGACATCATCGAGGAAAAACTCGGACGCGAACTCGACGACAAGGAGGCCGACTTCGTCACCAAAATCGAAAAACGCTACCGCCGCTACGTCATCGAGGGCGAACTCCACGACCACGACATGGTGCGCATCAGCCCGCGCTGGGAAATCACCACCTACGAACCGCTGGAACTCTGGCCCATGCCTCCCGGCGACATCCTCGAGTTCTGGAACTACATCGCCTACGCGTTCTACAAGCGCAAACTCCCCTACCCGGAGTTCATGAACGTGATCACCGATCTCGGCAGCGTGCAGAAAAAAATGGCCGACTGGGAGCAGGAACGCGAAGTGGCCGCATGGTATGACCGCATCGAGCAGGTCAACGAACGCCCGCCGCAGGACGCACCGGTCACCGTCGCCTTCCGCCTCGTCGCCACCATCAACGAGGCCCGCATGGAGGTCAGGGATGTCCGGTCGCCCTCATGGTTCCAACTGCGCGAGAAAAACGACATCGAACACTACGTCAGGCTCCACCACGAGGGCGCGCTGCTCATGGACGCCCCCGGCCAGACGCTCTGGGAACACTTCCTCGCCTTCCACCGCAAACACGGCGACACCACCCTGGATTTCGACCAAGAGGAGTCCTGCCGCTTCATGAACCGCGTGTTCCGCCAGCCCGCACTCAAAGGCTACATCGTCAACCTCGACGACAAGGAATTCAAGGTGGTCGAGGACGCCCTGCGCTGGATCTGCGAGGACGATCCATACGACTCCAAAAGCTTCGCACTCCAGCTGGTCACCGCCGGCGGCGAAAATGTCTCCCACTCGGTCAGGCTGCTGCCCGGCCGCAAGGAACTCTACCAGTCCGACGAAACCGTGTTCCCCGGCCCGCCACGCTGGCTCGAGGACACCGAGGTCATGCCCCGCTACCTCATCCCAAAACGCGTGATCGATTCGCTCGAGGGCGTCGAGTTCCTCCGCAAAATCGGCGCCTCGCTGCCGGAATCCCTCCGCAAACGCGTGGTCGATCTGGAACTCAAGCCGAAGTTCGAGATGAAACTCGTCGCCGGCCTCACCGCCGCCGAAACCGAACACCTCGTCATCGACGTGCTGGCCATCGAAACCAAGGGCCGCCGCACCGAACGCCTCACCAAGGACGGCTGGGAACTCACCGAACAACAACCGGTCAAGGGCAAACAACTGCTCCGCTTCGCCCGCGAATCACTCCACCCCGTCCCCGCCATCCTCGATGACATGGGACTGTCCTACGACGAGAAACTCATCGCCTTCAAATCCCGCATCACCAAACAGTTCCCGGAAAAATTCGCCGAGTGGATCAAGGCAATGCCCGGGGATATCGAACTCGATATCGACCTGCGCCTCAAATCCATCCTCGCCGATCCGGTCACCGCGGCAGTGCGCTTCGAAGTCGTCGGCCAGGACATCGACTGGTTCGACCTGCGCATCGTCATCGACGTCCAGGGCGTCAACCTCTCAAAAGCCCAGATCCGCCAGCTCGTCGCCGCCCGCGGCGGCTACGTCCGCATGGAGGACGGCTCGTGGATGCGCCTCGAAATCAAACTCGACGCCGACCAGCGCGAGGCAGTCACCCGCCTCGGCCTCGACCCCTTCGACCTGTCCGGCGAAACCCACCGGATGCACGCCCTCCAACTGGCCGATCCCAAGGCGGCCGAGGTGTTCGACCCCAAGGCATGGGAACGCATCAAGGGCCGCGCCGGCGACATCCAACTCGAGGTGAACCCGGACGTGCCCTCCTCGCTCAACGCCACCCTGCGCCCCTATCAGATCGACGGCTTCAAGTTCCTCGCCTACCTCGCCGTCAACAATTTCGGCGGCATCCTCGCCGATGACATGGGCCTCGGCAAAACCATCCAGTCGCTCACCTACCTGCTCTGGCTCTTCGACGAGCACGCCAAATCCAAGGCCCCCAAGAAACCCGCACTGGTCGTCTGCCCGAAGTCGGTGCTGGATGTCTGGGCCAGCGAGGCACTCAAATTCGCCCCGGACCTCAAGGTCAGGATCCTCAAGAACCGCGACGAAATCGATGTCAACCACATCCAGAACAACATCGACATCCTGGTGCTCAACTACGCCCAGCTGCGCGTCTGCGGCGAGGAACTCAGCGGCATCAAGTGGCTCACCGTGATCCTCGACGAAGGCCAGCAAATCAAGAACCCGGATTCCAAGGCCGCCAAGTGCGCGCGCGAACTGGACTCCCAGAACCGCCTGGTGCTCACCGGCACGCCGATCGAGAACCGCCTGCTCGACATGTGGTCGCTCATGGCCTTCGCCATGCCCGGCGTGCTCGGCAGCCGCGCCTATTTCAAAAAACGCTTCGACAAACGCAAGGACCCGCTCAGCCAGACGCGCCTCGCCTCGCGCCTGCGCCCGTTCCTGCTGCGCCGCACCAAGCTCCAGGTCGCCCAGGACCTCCCGCCAAGGACCGAAGAGGAGGTCTATTCGAAAATGGAGGGAATCCAGATGGATCTCTACAAGGCCGAACTCAAACGCATCCAGAAGGCGCTGCTCGGACTGGATTCCGACGAGGCGGTCAAGAAGAACTCCTTCGCCATCCTCCAGGGATTGATGCGCCTGCGCCAGATCTGCTGCCACCCGGGACTCATCGATCCGAAATACCTCAAGGAGGAGTCGGCCAAGATGGAGTCGCTGTTCTACCTGCTCGACCAGCTCCACGAGGA